>CBFDTJ010000033.1:0-15837 GCA_965612865.1 uncultured bacterium | reverse complement strand
TTTTTCAAGCAGAAGACGGCATACGAGATCATGCCTAGTCTCGTGGGCTCGGAGATGTGTATAAGAGACAGGAGGTGTGTTTTCTATGGTAGCACGCATAGCAATTCCAAATTTTGTTCTTGTCAAAAACAGGCTTAAAGCAGTAATTATTAAAACTGCTGTGATTGGAGCAAAATATGTGGATGCATTCATACCTCCAATCTGAATATCATAAACACTCATAGTAACCCTTCTTGGGTAGAGTTTATATGTATGCGTAAGATAGTCGCAGTACATTTGAATAAGGGATAAGAGAATAAGATCATATCCAAGAGTTGACATCATAAGTGTTATCTCATTTGCTTTTCTTTTAAGAAGTGGTCTGTTTAAGATAAAATATACAATTATCCCAAGAAGGGAACCAAAGAGAAATGCAAGGGGGAAATAGATATAGGGATTTCCACCTTTAAGTGCAACGAAGGTATAGACTACATAAAAACCAAAAGTTGCCATACTTGCGTGTGCAAAGTTAAATGTTCTTGTGGTTATATAAAGGAAAGTAATTCCCCCAGATGTCAATGCAAGACCACTTGCGTAAACCAATCCACTTGCTAACCATCCTGGCATTTCATCTCCTCCTTTTATTCCTTTATTCCAAGGTATAGCTTAGACAACTCTGGATGTTGAAGCAGTTCTTTTGCTTTACCCTTAAACTTTATCTGTCCACTTACAAGGAGGTATGCGTTATCTCCAATATCCAATGCCAATTTTGCCATCTGCTCCACAAGTAGAACAGTAAGACCTATCTCATCTCTTAATCTCTTTATTGTTCTCATCACTTCTTTAGTTATAAGAGGTGCGAGATCCGTACTTGGTTCATCAAGTAACATTATCTTTGGATTTCTCATAAGTCCCATCCCAATGGAAAGCATCCTTCTCTCTCCACCGCTAAGTGTTCCCGCTTTTCTGTGGAAAAACTCTTTAATTATAGGAAACATCTCAAGTACCTGTTCCATTCGTTTATCTACTTCCTTTTTTGGAAGAGTATATGCTGCCATAATCAAATTTTCCTTTAATGTTAGATTAGCAAAAACGCTTCCAAGCTGCGGGACAAAGGATATACCCAATTGAGCTATTCTATGAGCAGGGGTACCGGTCATATCTTTATCATCAAGATAAATTTTCCCTGAAAAAACATCTGCAAAGCCAAGAATGCTATTTAAAAGTGTAGTTTTGCCTGCTCCGTTAGGTCCCACAATTACCGTGATCTCCTTTTTTGGTACCTCCACATTCACATCATACAAAACTCTTAACTTTCCATATCCAGAATAAAGATTCTTAATACTTAGCATATCTCCTCCTTAACCAATGTAAACCTCTACAACTTGAGGATCGTTCAAAACCTCGTCTGGAGTACCTTTAGAGATTATGTTTCCTCTGTTCATGGCATAAGCATAATCAGCATAAGGGGCAATAATATCGATTCTATGCTCTATTACAAGAAATGTAATTCCAGACTTCTGAAGTTCTTTAAGATATGAAAGTATCTCATCTGCATATATTGGATCAACACCACCTATCGGTTCATCAAGGGCAATTAGTTTTGCTCCTGCCGCTAACGCTCTTGCTACTTCCAGCATTTTAAGTTGTGCACCGCCCAATGAGTAAGCTGGTTTTTCCCACATCTTGTCAAGACCAACTCTTTTCAATACACTAAAAGCCTTTTCCATATTTTCTTCTTCTACCTTTACCCATTCTTTTCTCTTGAGTAAAGCAGTAAAAGGATATTCACCAGGATTCCTCATAGCTGCAATAACATTATCAAGGATCGTCAAGCTTAAAAAGGGAATTGGTATCTGGAATGTCCTTATCAAACCGAAATCGTATATCTTATTGGGAGGAAGTCCCGTAATATCCTTTCCCTCAAAATAAACGCTCCCACCATCTGGTTTTAATACACCAGTACATACATTCAGAAAAGTAGTCTTTCCGCTTCCATTTGGTCCTATAAGGAGAGTAAAACTGTTTTCTTTCACCACAAGATCAACTGAATTAACGGCGATTAATCCTCCAAAACGTTTGGTAAGGTTGGTTGCTACAAGTAAATCCATACTTTCCTCCTTATTTATATTTATAAAAGAGGGGCAGAGAATTACCCCTCTTCTGCGTCAACCTAACCTATTACCTTATTTATATGGATTTCTCATCCATTCAATGGTGTCAGTTTCACCACGCCATACACCAACCTTTTCCCATTCTCCTTTATCGTTGATGAGCCACAAATCATAATCTGCAAAAGCTCTATCGCCATTCTCATTGAGCACTATATGTCCACTTGCACCATAGAGTTCTGTTCTCTTATCTGTTACTTCAGGAAGAACATCCTTTACCTTCTCTGGATCATAACCCACCTGATCAATTGCTAAAGCAAGGGACCATACTATATCATAAGTTCCATAGGAGTAAGAATCAGTTTCTCTGTTTAAGAACATATGGACAAACCCTCTGACATAATCAAAGAGAGGATATTTAGAACGACCTGGTGCGTAGAATGTGCTTATGAAGTTTGTTGTGGTAGCAAATGGAGCAGAAACTTTATGTGATTTTAATGCCTCTGAGAGAGCTGTTCCATCACTTCCAAACCATTTAACCTCTTTAAGAAGTGGATACTGAGCTGCATCCTCCATTAAAGGTGCACTTTCTTCAAATGCAACCAAAGAGATACCTATTCTGTCCTTAGGAACTCCCTGATTTATGAGATCTTGAACATAGTTATTAAGAAGTGATGCCTCTTTTGGAAAATCTTCAAGTTGTGGGTCGTATCTTAACTTCTGTGGATATACTTTACCACCAAGTTCTTTAAATCTTGTTTCTATTGCATTCTGAAGTCCATCTCCCCAGGTATCTCCTCTCCATACAAATATAACATGGGTAATCCCTGCTTCCCACATAAGTCTTGCAATTGCTGGTCCCTGAATGAAATCATCTGGGCAGAATCTGAAGAGATAGTCATCGGGAATAGATAAAGCTGTGGAAGTAGAAGATGGAGAAACAAAGAGAATCTTGTTTGAATTTGCATATGTTAAAAGCTCCTTGCATGAACCACTTGCCATAGGTCCAACAAAGAACTTAACACCAGCACCATACCAATCTTTCATCTTCTTCAATGAAGTGGTTGGATCAGTTGCTGTGTCCTCTACACTAACCTCTAATCTCCAGTTTTTTCCATTTCTCTCAAGCCAATAATTTACATCCTTTGCAGCAAGAAGAGCTGTCTCTTTACTGTTTTCACCAAAAGTGCCGAGTACGCCTGTTAAAGGAAGAAGTGCTACAATTTTCCTTGTTTCAATGGACGGCTTTTGCTCTTCTCCCCCTTCTTTAGGTTTACAACTTGTTGTTAAACCTACAAAACCAACAATCAACGCTAAGACAAGAATTAAAGTTAAAATCTTTTTCATTCCTTCACCTCCTCGGAACTTTACTTTAAAAAGTAAAGTACTCCTCACCTCCTTTCTATTTTTCTGTTATTTTACTACTTTTTGTACTCTTGTCAAGAACAAGAAAAACCTTTTATAAAGCACAGTATTAATAACTAAAATGAAAAACATTTTAGCTTTATTGGCTCAGGAAACTCCGCATAATCCAGAACACCTTCTTTAACCAGATAAATTTTTAACCTCACATATTTCTCCCCTTTATGTGTGGCAAACTTTCTCGTTTTTAGTTTCACATATAAATTAGCCTCTGAAAACTTAAAAAGTAAAGCTTTAGTGTTTACAATGAGAACATCCTCTCCTGTAACAGCATCTTGAAAGACAAATTTAATTCTTGGTTGACTTGCTTTTGTTGCCCATCTTACCCTGATCGTCAGATGGTAGTCTTCTCCAAGCAATATCCCTGATATTCCCATTATTGTTATAGAATCTTTTAAATACCTGTAATTTAAATTCTCCTGATAGGGGTATTTCACAAACTGCTCATTTGTGTTATTAATGAAGTCTCCTTTAACTCCCCCATAGAAAACTTGCAATGTGGAAAGTTCCCTTACAATATCTTCGAAATAAAAATCTGGATCATCAAACACACCATATGATGGATCAACATTTACCCACATATCATTAACATAAACTTCCACAAAAGCATGGGATACTGGAAATCCTATTGCATAGACAATTCTTGCAGGAATTCCGAGAGATCTAAGCAAACTAACAAGAACAAGTGACCTCTCAGAACATACCCCCCATATAGGACCATACTTTTTAAATCTTTCAAGGTAATAATAGTCTGGATAATCTCCAATGTATGTTACATTAATGCCTTTTTTAAAAACATTCATGACAAACTGCATAAGAGATCTAACAGTTTCCTCAGGTGACTTTTCTACATACTCAAGACTAAAATTTCTTACCAACGGATCGAGAGGATGAATTCCACCATTTTCTGAAATTTCTTCTGTAACGCTACCATACTCAAAATTATAACCTGCAATATACGGTATTAATTCTTCTTCTATACTATTAAAATGAAATTTTCTCACCGTTGCAAGGGTAATTTTAAAATAATACTTCTTGTAGAGATGGACAAAATATAGATATCCACTACCTATTCCTGGAATATCATTTGTTTTTATCTTAAGTTTCAAATACAATTCTCTTCTTGGCAAAATTCCATACAGATAGTAGAATTTCCCTCTTCTCTCCGGTTTTCTCCATCTTAAATTAGCATTATTCCTAAATCTATCTCCAAGAGCCCATTTCTCAATTTCTATTGATCCATTTCTTGGATTTATTACTCCAATCTTTAAGTCAAAAACATAATCTTTTTCAAAATACAATCTATCAATTATGACAAAAGAAGAGTTGGTCTTCCATAAATGGTATGCAGGAAAGGGGAGATCCTCTGTTTGCATGTAAAGGTAGAAAAAATAAGAATAGTCATAAAAAGACAGCGATGCAATAAAAATAATAATTATAATTATAATGTATCTGTTGAGACTCCTTCTCTTCCTATAAATTTTTCAAACCCCCTTAACGTTCTATTTATTATTAAGTCATATGCTTCATCCCCAAACTGCGAGATAACCTCTAAAGATAGAGAGAAATCTCCCACATAATAGGAAAAATGTGCATCAGAAGAGATGAGAATGGGAGCTTTGTACTTTATACATAGCTCAGTCAATTTTGTGTAGTGCTTAAACCACCTCTCCCCTCTTTTCAACGCATTGTTATTTACTTCTAAGGCTTTCTTAAACTGAGCTGCTGCCTTTACCACCTCTTCAAGTTCTACAGGATATGGAAAATGGGGATCTCCTGGATGAGCAATTCCATCTATATATGGTTTCTTAATGGTATTTATGATTGCTTCTGTGTTTTTTACTATTGAATTTGAAGAGTATGGAGTACCGTTATGGAATGAAGCAATAACAAAATCAAGTTTTTCAAGGATGTACTCTGGTAAATCAATATCTCCGTGTTTTGACAAAATATTTAGCTCCACGCCTGTATAGATCTTTATATCCTCTATTTTTTCGGGAAGATAGGAATTGTAAAGCATTTTAAAGTAATCAATCTTTGGACTATCGGGTCGTGCTGGTCCGTGATCTGTAATACATATACCCAAAAGTCCTCTTTCCTTAGCAACCTTAGCATTTTCAATAATTGTAGAAAAAGCATGGCCTGTAGCAATCGTGTGAATATGAGGATCAACCTCTATTCTCATCTCTTTGCCTCCTCTATAGGTAGAAATCCTTCACCAATAACCTGTGCAGCATTTAATATCACAACAAAGGCATCTGGATCCTCATCGTGAATAATCTCTTTTATTGAAGAGAGTTGCCTCTGGGGAACAACGGAGAGAAGCGCTGTTCTCTCTATTCCTGTATATGAACCTTTAACTTTAAATTCTGTAACTCCTCTGTGAAGTTCTCTTATTATCCTAATTTTTATTCTTTCATATGAATTGGAGATAATAAAAACAGATTTTGAATAGGAGAGACCTTCCTGAACAAGATCAGTAGCTTTTGCTGAAACAAACAGACCAAGAAAACCATAGAGAGCATAATCTGGAGATTTAAATACAAAAGCTGCAAGCACAACAATTAATGTATCAAATATAAGCATGGTTGTTCCAAAGGAAAGACCAAGATAATCATACAGGAGCTGCCCTAGAAGATCTGTCCCACCAGTACTTGCCCAATTTTTAAAAACTATACCAACTCCAACTCCAACGAGAACGCCACCATATATTGATGCAAGGAGGGGATTGTTTGTAAGCGGTGAGAAATATGGGTTTAAGACATCTATTGCAATGGAAGATGCAGTAGTTGCAAAGAGAGTTGTTCCTATAAAGGTAAATCCATATTTCCGTGCTGCCAGAATAAAAAGGGGGACATTTAAAGCAAAGTATATTGCTCCTATGGGAAGAGGAATTACATAATGGATAACTATGGCAAGACCTGAAAAACCACCAGGTGCAATTTTGTTCGGTGCAAGAAAAAGTATTATACCAAGAGCCTGAATAACAGACCCGAGAATTATTCCTGTTCCTCTTTTTATTATTTTAATTATCTTTTTCCTTCTTTCCCTTCTCATCCTTTAGTTTCCTTAGATAAGCCCATATAAAATCATCAATTTCTCCATTTAATACTTTCTCAAGATTTCCAGTTTCAAATCCTGTCCTATGATCCTTAACAAGAGTGTACGGATGAAAAACATAACTCCTTACCTGATTCCCCCAGGAAGCGGATTTGAATCCTCCCTTCAGTTCATAAACTTTCTTCTCTTTCTCAATCTTTTTCAATTCAACCAGTTTAGAATAAAGTATCTTTAAAGCAGTCTCTTTGTTTTTGAGCTGGGATCTTTCGCTCTGACATGTAACAACTATTCCTGTGGGGATATGAACAACTCTTACTGCTGAATCTGTCTTGTTAACATACTGTCCTCCATGACCACTGGCTCTGAATACATCAATCCGTAAATCATCCTCATTAATCTTTATCTCCTCTTCAGGAATCTCCGGTACAACTTCTACAAGTGCAAAGGATGTGTGTCTTCTATGCGCAGCATCAAAGGGAGAAATCCTTACCAATCTATGAACTCCATTCTCCCCTTTCAAAAGCCCATAGGCATAATCACCCTTAACTATAACTGTAGCACTTTTAAGTCCTGCTTCTTCTCCATAAGAAGCCTCTACAATATTAAAATCAAATCTCTTTTTTTCAAACCACTTAAGATACATCTCAAGGAGTATCTGTGTCCAATCCATAGCATCTACTCCGCCAGCTCCAGCAGAAAGTGAAACAATGGCATTGCTCTTATCATGTTCCCCTGAAAGGAAAAATATCTTTTTATACTCCTCAATTTCTACCTTGAGTTCCTTAACTTTGTCCTTTAATTCGTTAACAAGAGATTCATCATGTTCATCTTTTAACAACTCAAGTAAAAAGTCTACTTCTTGAAAAAGTGAGATAATTTTACTCTTCTTCTCCTTCTCTTCCTTTAGAGTGTTGAGTTTTGATAAAACCTCCCTTGTCTTATTACTTCCCCAGTCTGTGATATTTGAAATCTCTTTCTCAAGAGATTCTATTTTTTTATCAAGATCTCCGGATTCCTTAAATCCTTCAAGACTATTAAACTCTTCTTTTAGACTTTTTATGCTTTCTTGCTCTTCGCTGAGCTCTGTTCTCTTTTGGCTCACTTTTTAACTCCACTCTGAAAATAAATCTTATCCAATCTTCCCTTATGGAATGAAGCATTGACTGGAATAACTCGAAACCCTCAATTTGATATGCAATCAATGGATCCTGCTGACCATATGCACGAAGTCCTATACCTTCTTTAAGATGGTCCATTGCATAAAGATGGTCTTTCCATTTGGAATCAATTATCCTTAGAAGAAGGTATCTCTCTATCTCCCTCATAGGATCTTCGCCGAACTGTTTTCTAATACTTTCATTTTCCTGAGAGAGTTTTCTTAATTCCTCTTCCTTCTGCTCGTATCTCTTTCTGGCAATATCAAGAAGTACATTTAAAACATCGTCTCTACTTATCTTCTTTAAATCATCAGGTTTTATAAGTATTCCCGTAAGCTCGGCAAAGGATTTTGAAAGCCCTTCATAGTCAAGTTCTTCCAGAGATTTGGAGAGGTGAACTTCAACAATGTCAGTTATCATCTTTTCTAAAAATTCAAGGAACTCATCTCTTAAATTTGCCTTTTCAAGAATCTTTCTTCTCTCTTTGTATATAACTTCTCTATGCTTATTCAGTACATTATCATATTCAAGGAGGTTCTTTCTTATCTCAAAGTGATATGCCTCAACCTTTTTCTGAGCATTCTCTATAGCCCTTGTTAACATTGGGTGCTCAAGTGGTGTCTCTTCGTCCATTTTAAGTATACCCATTATTCTCTTAATTGAGTTTCCTCCAAAGAGTCTCAATATCTCATCCTCCAGGGAAAGATAGAATCTTGAGCTACCTGGATCTCCCTGTCTTCCCGCTCTACCTCTTAGCTGATTATCTATTCTTCTTGATTCGTGACGTTCGGTTCCAATAATGTGGAGTCCACCCAACTCCGTTACACCTTCTCCAAGAACAATATCAACTCCTCTTCCAGCCATGTTTGTGGCTATGGTAACCATCCCTTTCTGACCTGCTTTTTTAATTATTTCAGCCTCTTTTTCATGATACTTAGCATTGAGAACCTGATGAGGAATACCTTCTCTTTTAAGCATCTTTGATATTCTTTCTGATTTCTCAATGGAACGGGTACCCACGAGAACTGGCTGTCCTCTCTTATAACAATCTTTTATCTCCTCCACAATTTTTTTAAACTTTGTTTTCTCAGTGGCATATATCACATCAGGATAATCTTTCCTTATAACAGGTTTATTGGTGGGGATTACCACAACAGGAAGATTATATATCTCAATAAACTCCTGCTCCTCTGTCTTTGCTGTACCTGTCATACCGGCTAATTTCTTATACATCTTAAAATAATTCTGAAAAGTTATAGTGGCAAGTGTCTGACTTTCTGCCCTTACCTTAAGATTTTCTTTTGCTTCAATAGCCTGATGAAGACCATCTGAATATCTTCTTCCATACATGAGTCTACCGGTAAACTCATCAACAATTATTACTTCGCCATCTTTAACTATGTAATCAACTTCATTTTTAAAGTGAACTAAAGCTCTTATAGCCTGTATTATGTGGCTTACAAGCTCAACATTTGTGCTATCATAGAGATTGGAAATCCCGAGCATCTTCTCTATCTTCTTTACACCCTCTTCTGTTAAGGCAACTGTCTTCTCTTTATCATCAGCAGTAAAATCTACATCTCTTTTCAATTGTTTTGCAATCCTTGCGCATTTATAATAGATAGAAGTTGATTTCTCACTTGGGCCGGAGATGATTAGAGGGGTTCTTGCCTCATCAATAAGAATAGAATCAACCTCATCAACAATGGCATAGTTAAGCTCTCTCTGAACAACCTGTTCAAGAGAAACAGCCATATTATCTCTTAGATAATCAAAACCAAACTCATTGTTTGTTCCGTATGTGACATCTGCAAGGTATGCTTCTCTTCTACTGCATGGAACAAGCTTTACACTGAATTTTTCCTTCTCATCCCACTCAACAAGGAAAGAGGTTTCATGTTGAATTACACCTACTGTAAGACCGAGAAATCTATATATAGGACCCATCCATAATGCGTCTCTTTTTGCAAGATAGTCATTAACAGTTACAAGGTGAACTCCTTTACCAGTTAATCCATTAAGATAAATTGGGAGTGTTGCTACAAGAGTCTTTCCTTCACCAGTTTTCATCTCTGCAATCTTTCCCTCATGTAGAACCACTCCACCCATTATTTGAACATCAAAGTGTCTCATACCAACAGTTCTTCTTGCAACCTCTCTTACAACTGCAAAGGCTTCCACAAGAATGTCATTTAGAGATTCTCCGTTTTTAAGTCTATTTTTAAATTCGGTGGTCTTTCTTGCAAGTTCCTCGTTTGAAAGATCCTTTATACTCTCTTCAAGAGAGTTAACCTTCTCAACTATAGTTCTTAACCTCTTAAGTTCTTTTTGCTCTGAATTGAATATATTTTTAAAAAGTCTCATTTAATCTCCTTTTTCTACACTAAGCACCACGCCAACAAATCTTACTTTGGGCGTTTCAATTACAAGCTTTGCGCCTATCCTTGCAGTTCTTCTATTGTAACCAACTATTAATGATTTAGTTGGCTTAACAGTCTTAACTGTAATTATTGCACTCTTATATATAGGATGCTCCGCTTTAACAATATGACCATCGCATGTTTCAACTGGATGCTCTGCAGGTTTTATAAAAACAGATTCTATTCTAAAAACTCTATTTCCCTGTGTATCTATTATATAATCACCCTCTTTTATACTGCTTGCAACTTCAGGATAAATGTTGGGTACGGCAATTTTAAGTTCTACATAAAAGGGTTTCTCTTCTCCACTAATAAAATGCCTATTTACAGCATAAGAAAGTGTAAGAATTATAAGAAATATAAGGGTAAAGAATATAAATTTACTTACTCTACTCATTCCTCAGGCTCTATTAAACCATAATTTCCGTCTGTTCTTTTATATATAACATTGAATTTATCTGTTCTTGAATTGAGAAAGACAAAAAAGTTGTGTCCCAGCAGTTCCATCTGCATTATTGCTTCTTCCTCATCCATGGGTTTTAAGATAAATCTCTTAACCTTCACTATTCTTGGTTCTTCCTCTTCTATTTCTTCTGTAGATCTCTCAAACTTTTTCTCCTCTTTTGCAGCCACTCTTCTTCTCTCTATAAACCTCTCTTTATATTTCTTTATCTGTCTCTTCAATTTATCTACAACATCATCTATAGAAGAAAAAACATCTGGTGTTCTTGATTCTCCTCTTATAACTGTTCCAGAGGCAGAGAGAGTAACTTCAACTTTAATATTACCTCTCTCCTTAGAAATAATTGTGTTGAGTTCCTGTATATTATCAAAGAATTTTTCTACTGTAGAAAGTCTCTTCTCAGCATATTTCAAAACATCATCTGTAACTTGAAAATTCTTTCCCTGAACTACTAACTTCATCTCAAACCTCCTTTTTTCTAACGTTTTTCGCTCTAAAACCCTTTTCTGTCTCTTCCATGTCAAATTCCACAATTTCTCCAGTCTTAAGAGCTCTAAAACCTTCACCAACAATATCTTTATAATGAACAAAAATATCTTTACCTTCAAATTCTATAAATCCATAGCCCTTCTGAGGATCAAACCACTTTACCTTTCCTTCCATCAAATTAAGTATAAATTATAACATATTCATAGTCAAACAGTGTAGTACTTGGATAAACTTTTTGTGATTTTAGAAATAATTTTTATGTTAAACTTAGATTGGAAACAAAAAGAAGTGTTTTTCTTCTAAATTGAAGAAGGAGGAAAGTGGATGAAAAAAATCTTAACTTTATTAATCTTGTTTTCTCTGTTGCCACTTGGCGTGGCATGGAGAAGCGGGAATCCAAGAATCTACATTGAACCAGATACCATGACGGTAGTTTCTGGAACCAACGCGAGTTTTGAGATCAGAGTTTCAGATGTAACTGATCTGTATGGAGTTGCTTTTGATATATCCATGCCATTAAACGAACTTTCAGTTAAGCAATCTGGTATAGAAAAGTCAACAGATAAAGAGAAAAATTTCCTTGAGAGAGACAAGAGAAGTATTGTTGTGCTCTCCAGAGTTAAAAAGAATGAGAATAGAATAATCGTGGGAATATCAAGGATAGGACAGGTTGAGGGTGTATCAGGTTCAGGACTTCTTCTTAAGGTAAACTTTGTGGGAGGAAACACAGGTGTATACGATGTTAAACTCCAAAACATTACCCTTTTTGATTCAAAGATGAGACAGATGAATATAGACACTCAAGCTACAACGTTAAGAGTCACTGTAATACCACAGGATAAAAGTCCTCCCACAGTAAAATTTACAACGACACCTCCTCCAGAGACAAATAAAACATTAAGTATTCAGTTTGAATGGGAAGGCAGTGATGATAAAACTCTTCCAGAAAACCTGCTTTACTCCTATAAGCTTGACGAGGAGGATTGGAGTGAATGGAAACACACTACAAGCTATGTTACACCAAATCTTAAAGAGGGAAACCACACTTTCTCTGTGAAGGCAAAAGATGAAGCGGGCAACGAATCAGAGGTTTTAACATACACCTTTATAGTTGACATAACTCCTCCAGAGCTTGAGGTAACTTCGCCTCAAGACGGAACTTTAGCTAAAGATAAGCTTATAGATGTAACAGGAAAAACTGAACCAAACATCAAGGTAGATGTAAACGGCATAATAGTAAATTCTGACTCTCAGGGAAACTTTACTGCTTCCTACTCCCTGAATGAAGGAGACAACCTTCTAACCATCAAAGCCATCGATAAAGCAGGAAATGAAACTGTAAAAAAGATTCATGTAACATATAAACCAAGAACGATAATAAGGCTTCAGATTGGCAATCTGATGGCTGTGGTAAATGACGAAACTGTAATGCTTGACCTTGCTCCATTTATAGAAAACGGAAGAACACTTGTCCCTCTGAGATTTGTTGCAGAAACCTTTGGTGCAGAGGTAGGATGGGATCCTGTTGAGGAGAGAATAACAATAACCCTTGGAGACAAAGTAGTGGTTTTATGGATTGGAAGAAAGGAAGCACTTATCAATGGAGAAAGATACTATCTGGATGTACCACCAAAGGTTATTGAAATTCCAGAAATTGGAGGAGGAAGAACTGTTGTTCCATTAAGATTTGTGTCAGAAGCTTTTGGTGCTAAAGTGGAATGGGATCCAGAATTACAGATAATAACTATAACCTATCCAGGGGATTAATTTGAAAAGGAGGAATCTCATGAGAAATAAAATTTTAATCTTTGCTGTATTAATTTCCCTTGTTTTTGGAGGATTCACATTACTCTCAACAAGGGTAAAAGCAGAAAATACAAGCTGGCCCATGTTTATGCATGACATACAACATACTGGTCTGGCTGATGAAGTTCTGGATCCACATACTCTTCCTCTGAATGCCTATTCCTGGAAAGCTCCATTAATTCAGAACTCTAAATCCTCGCCTGTTGTCGCAGAAGGTAAAGTATTTGTTGGGGATTACTCTGGAAGATTGTATGCTTTCAGTGCTGAGGATGGCACAAAGATATGGGACTTCACCACAGAGAACTATGTCCTTGGAGCACCATTATACAACGGCGGAAGGATATATTTTGCCTCTGGTGGAGATCCAAACAGACCTACCAAAGTTTACTGCCTTGATGCAAACACTGGAAGTAAAATCTGGGAATTCTCACCTCTTGGACAGGCTTTGTCCTCCCCAATCTATGTAAATGGGTATATTATTTTTGGAACTGTTGGAAACCCAAGTTATGTTTATGCAGTGGATGCAACAAATGGAAATGAATTCTGGAAGAGAGAAGTGGCATACCACGAGTACTCATCCCCTACTGTAATTGGCGGAACAGTTTATGTATCCACATTCAGTGGACTTATATATGCAATAAATCTTTACGATGGAAATATTCTTTTTACCTATCAGATACCTGGAATAACATCTATGGGAAACGAATCATCTATATCCACAGATGGAAATTATCTCTTTGTTACCTCTCTATCCAATCTTCCAGATGTAAAAGGTAAGATTATCGCATTATCTGCCACACTCTCTCCTGTATGGGAATTTTCAGAGAGAGGAAATTTTGTATCTACTCCTGCCGTTGATGATACAGCAATATACGTTGGTGATAGGGAAGGACACTTCTATGCCATAAACAAGACAACTGGGCAAAAGTTGTGGCAGTTTGACGCTGAAGGACCAATTGATGGTTCTGCTGCCATATCTGGTGATTTTGTCTACTTTGCGTCCCGTGATAAGAAAATCTATGCATTAAATAAAAACACAGGTGAAAAAATATGGGAATATGCAACAGATGGAGAGGTATATTCCTCCCCTGCAATAGCCCAGGGGGGACTATTTATAGCTTCATCTGATCACTATCTGTATGCCTTCTTCCCCACAGCCAATTTCTATCTAAATGTTGAACCAGAGGGAAGAGTTATATATGCAGGGGATAGTACTACGTTCACAATTTCATTTACTCCATATGGAACCTTTGCAGGAGAAGTCACTCTTTCCCTTAAGAATCCACCAAACAACCTAACATATTCATTTTCACCTCAAACTCTTGAGTCAGAAGGAGATACAGCAACCTTAACAGTAACAGCACTTCCTCAGATTGTTCCAAATGTTTACTTCCTTGAGATTGAGGGAAGGAGCGGAAACCTTGTTGCAACAAAAACTGTAACTCTTGATGTGAGACCACAGGTTCAGGGTTCATTCACCCTGTCAGCTCAACCTCCTCAGAGAAGTGCATATCAGGGTGAAAGTGCTACATTTATCATAACCATGACAGCTCAAGGGGGATTCAATGTTCCTGTAAACTTAACACTGGTTAATCCTCCACCTAACACTACTTTCTCCTTTTCTCCTGAAGCAATCACTCCTACTGTCTCTTCTGTTTTAACCATCAATGTGGGAGAAAACACTCCGCCCGGTCCATACTCACTCACAGTTGCAGGCTCTGGAGGAGGAAGAAGAGCAGAGGTAAATATACTTCTCACTGTGGTAATAATGCCCACAGGAGATTTTAAAATTGAGGTTGTTCCACCAACCTCACGAACCTTAACACAGGGAGGAAGCGGTTTCTTTACAATAAAAGTTGAGAGAGATGAAATATTCAAAGGAGACGTTAATTTATCTCTTGAAAGTGCAAGTGGTCCATTACCAAATGGTATAATCCCGACATTCTCTCCAGCTACAGTTCCATCTTTAGTGGATACAGCCTACCTAAAGATTGAAACCAACTCTTCTCTTCAGCCAAGTACATATATGCTTGTGGTTAAGGGTGAAAGTGAAGGGAAGATCAGAACAGCAAATATTGTTCTTGTAATAATGCCACCTTCCAACACAACTTTAACTTTAATGCCTTCCCTTGTAAATGTTAATGCAGGTGATTCCTTTAAAGTAGATGTAAAGATTACAGGGGTAAGTGATCTTGTATCTTTAAACATGGACATACTTTTTGATCCGAGCATTGTTCAGGTGGATGAAGTAAGAGATGGTGGATTTATGGGTAGTGATGGTATTTCACCTATAATTGCCTACAAAATTCACAATCAGGAAGGATATGTATCCCTTCAGGCGGTAAGACCTGCACTAACCGGTGTTTCAGGTGATGGAATTGTATTTACCATAATCTTCAGGGCAACAAATCCAGGCAATGGAACCATTCAGGTTGCAAACCTCTCTTTATACAACTCAACACCACTCTATATCTCCTGTCAATCATATGGAAATACGCTTCAAATTGGAGAAGGAACAGGAGTTAAGGGAGATGTAAACGGAGATAAAATTGTTGATGGATACGACCTTGTTTTACTCATGCAGGCCTTTGGTTCAGTCCCGGGAGAAGAAAACTGGAATCCAAATTGTGATTTCAACGGAGACTTAAGGGTTGATGGAATAGATTTAATAATACTTGCTCAGAACTGGGGAAAAGTCGTACCATAATTCTTTATAGAACTTAGAACCATGAAAGGGGTGGATTATCCACCCCTTTTTTAGTATATATATTATGAGGAAACAAGGTGGAAAAATTAGTCTATGAAATTAAAGAGAAACTGGAGAATCTACCTTATAAAATTGGCGAGGACAGTTTAAGAGAATTATTTATAGAAACTTTAAATTATTCCTTTGAAAGTAAAGAAATCCCAAAAAATATAATCTCCTCAAG
>CBFDTJ010000032.1:0-15882 GCA_965612865.1 uncultured bacterium | reverse complement strand
GGAAAGTATAAAAAGACACTTTCCAGAATTTAATTTATATTCTCTAAAATTAAATGATATAAAAAAGGATTTGATTTTTGGACTCTCAAGCTAAAATTAAGTTGTCTCTTTATCTTGAACAAGTTCAGAAACTATTGGAATCCCTTAGCGGTAAGAGGCATCAATTTTTCTTAGCAATAACTCTCTTATAAAATAGATTATAGATAAGTTTGAAGTTTGTGGAATCCTTGTTTATAAATTTTTATTGACTAATCTTTAAAAAATTCTAAAATTAAAGTGTTAAAAATACAAAATATGAGGAGGTAAAACTAATGAAAAAATTACAGTGGAAGTATTTTGTCGTTGCCATCGTTGTCTTCCTTCTCTTAACCCCTACTGTTATGGGTATGAAGGGTCTTCCAGTTACACCCCTTGGCGATGATCCACCAACAGGGTTACATCTTTACTGGAATGATGATCTTTCTACCACCATAGTTATTTCATGGAAAACCCTTAACCCAGATTCTGGTGACATGGTTTACTACGACACAGAGTCCAAAAAAGGAATGGAGGGTGACCCAGCAGAACTCTATGCATACTCGGCAGAGGGAACCCATCACACCATTGAAGACCTGGGAGGCTACATTCACGATGTAAAGCTAACAGGTCTTGAACCAGGAAAGACTTATTACTTTGTGTGTGGTGGTCCTGGAGGATTTGAAGAGGAGCGTAAATTTAAAACACTTCCTGAAAATCCTGATCACGTAAGATTTGTTTTTGGTGGTGATTCAAGAGAAGGAGCCACCGATTTTCCATGGGGAAGGGATGAGATTTCAAAGTTAATGGTCACCTATGATCCAGATTTCGTTATTCATTGTGGAGATTTTGTAAGAAAGCCATTTAGAGCTTCTCATTGGGATGATTGGTTTAATCATATGGATGAGACATGGATTGATAGTGAAGGATACACAATTCCAATAATCCCATTTTTAGGAAACCATGAGGTAGGTACAAAGGACGAATTTATGAAAACAAAAGAAGATGCAAAGTTCTACTTCCAGTACTTTAATATGTTACCTGAACCTCAAACCTGGTATTCATTGGATATAACCCCATACATTCATTTTACTGCCCTTAACAGTGAGACATATACAGGACCTCATAGTGACCAGTATGAGTGGGCAGATAAAGATTTAGGTGAAGCGGAAGATGTGACATGGAAGTTTGTAGGTTTCCACAGACCTGCCTTTGATCCAAGAGGTAAGGGAACTTCAGAGTATTTCCTCCCACTTCTTGATAAGCATCACGTTGATATAGTTTTAAATGGTGATGTTCATCTTTACGAGAGACTCCAGCCCATGAATGTTAGCTCTTATCCAGGGGAGTATGTTTCCTTTGACAAGGGAACAGTTCATATTGTGTCTGGTGGATGGGGAGCTCCACTCTATATGCACTATCCTCTCTGGTATGATGCATGCGGTCCAATTGCAGAGTACAACTTTACCGTATTTGATGTGACACCTACAATGCTTCACATGCAGGCTATAGATGTGAATGGAAATGTTATAGATGAATTTACCATAAATAAGGAACTTTCAGAGCCACAGATAGTTGTTAGAGCAAAAGCTACATCAGATCCAGATGATGTATCAGGACCATCACCTCTTACTGACTTCGGTCCTGGCGATTTTCCACCTGTGGTTGGTATAAGCAAAGTTGGAAAAGGAACGGTGGTTGCCAGTGGTACTGCCTGGTCATGTGAGAATGGTGGCTGGGTCAAAGGTGAATTTGATGTATTTCTTGATATACTATTCCAGAAAATGGTTGAGGGGGCAAAGAGGATTCTCTGGTATGAAGGATACAGCGCAAGATTTACCACAGAAGAATCATCAGATTTGATCTCTGCCCTAAAAGATATGGGCTATGAAGTTGTGGGAGACAACACTGAACCAATCACAATGGATTTACTTAAAGATTATGACATTCTCGTTATCCCACAGCTCAGACTTGGTTCTGGCTATAAAGGTGGAGACCCAAGTCTCCTTCCATGGGATGATGTTTATGCTATGAAGGACTTTGTTGAGGGAGGAAAAGGACTTCTGGTTATGGATGCCTGTGATTATGGTGGAAACAACTTTAATAGAGTCCAGAATAAGATCCTTGCTGGAGTTGGTGCAGGTTTAACACTTCAGTCAGACTGCGTTTATGACTGGGTAAACAACTGGAAGAGAGGCTGGTATCCAATTGTTGAAGTTGATCCTGAAAGTGATATTGGTGTAGCTTATGTTGATAGAACAGGCAAGACCGAGATACAGCTTTATGAGCTTTGTTCTGTTGTGATAAGTCCTCCAACATATCTTGAAAGTGTTTCTGGCGGTGAGAAAGCAATTATTGATGGAAGAAAGAAGATGGCTGATGCAAGAGTTATTATAGAAACAAAAGAAGATGCAAAAGGAGTTGTTGGTATTCAGAACCTCGGAAATTCAGGAGATCGTAAGCTTCTAAAGTGTGTGGATATATCAACAGACATACCAGATGATGAGATTGTATGGCCTGTGACTGTGGAGGTTTACTACACCGATAAAGAACTTGAGGAGTGGGGACTTACCAATGAAAGTTCACTCTGGCTTTACTACTGGGATTCTGAGCAGGGAATGTGGCGTCTCTGTCCGGAAAGTGGAGTAAATGCAGAGAGAAACTGCGTTGTAGGAAATGCAAACCACTTCACAAAATTTGCCATAATGGGTGGACCAATAAGAGTTCCATAATTAGGGTAAAAGGAAACCTAAATAAAGGGGGCGAATGCCCCCTTTATTATTTAATATTTAAAATCAAGTAACAAGAAAATTCCTCTTTAAATGATAAACTTATATTGTGTTCTTGACTTTGAATTTAAAATAACTAAAATTAGTAAGGTCTAAAGGTTAAGGAGGAAAGAATATGAAACTAAAGAGCTATATCGGGAAGATTCTGTTTCTAATTGTAGTTATTGCAATTGCAGTCTGGGCTATTAAAACCCAGGAACCTATACTCGGTCTTGATTTGAAAGGGGGAGTTCACATAGTACTTGAATGCCAGGATACTGAAGCTGCCAAGGCAACTCCAGAGCTTATAGAAAGCACAAGAGCTGTTATTGAAAACAGAGTTAATGCCCTCGGGCTTTCAGAATCTGTTGTTCAAAGAGCAGGGGGAATAAATTCAAGACGAATTATTGTGGATATCCCGGGCATGAAGGATCCAACAAAGGCTGAAGAGTTAATTGGAAAAACAGCACTTCTCCAGTTTAAGACAGAGGACGGGAAGGTGATTCTTACAGGAGCAGATTTAAAGGATGTGAAGGTTGCTTTATCCCGAGAGACAGGACATGAAGGTGAGGCTGTAATCCAGTTTACTCTTACTTCAGATGGAGCAAAGAAATTTGCAGAAGCCACTAAAGAAAATGTGGGAAAGCATATTGCTGTATATCTTGACGAAGACCTTCTTATGAATCCTGTGGTAAAAGAACCAATTACCGATGGAAAAGGAATCATAGAAGGTGGTTTTACTCCAGAAAAGGCATCTGAGTATGTTGCTCTACTTAAGGGAGGTTCTTTACCTTTAAAGGTTGAGATACTCTCTTCAGAGATTATTGGGCCATCCCTTGGAGAGGATATGATAAAGCTGAGCGAGAAGGCTGCAATTCTTGCTTTTATTTTGATCGCTCTTTATATGACAGCCTACTATAGATTTATGGGATTTCTGGCAACAGTTGCCCTCACAATATTCCTTCTTCTTGATTTTGGAATTCTTTTACTTCTAAAGGCAACATTTTCTCTTCCAGCAATTGCAGGAATTGTACTTACCCTTGGAATGGCAGTGGATGCAAATGTGATTATTTTTGAGAGGATAAAGGAAGAGATTAGAAGCGGGAAGACATTAAAGACAAGTGTAAGTCTTGGGTTCAGGAAGGCTTTTAGAACTGTATTTGATTCCAATGTTACCACTCTTTCAGGTGCAATAGCTATCATCTGGTTTGGAACAGGTTTGATTAAGGGATTTGGAATAACCTTGAGCCTTGGAATTCTTATATCATTCTTCTCAGCCATATTTGTTACAAGACTACTTATTGACATATTCTCATCCACATCTCTTGCAAAATATAAATCTATATTTGGATATTAAAGGAGAGTAAAAATGAAGAAGTTTGATGTATTAAACTGGCAAATAGTTCCCAAAATGAAACTCTGGTTCACCATATCTATCATAGTTATTCTAATTGGTGTGGCAGGGATGATTATAAACTATGTGAGAGTGGGCTCTCCCGTTATCCTTGGACTTGACTTTACAGGTGGAACCATTCTCGATTTAAAGTTTGAGAAACCTGCAGATGTAGGTGCTTCAAGAGACATTCTTAAAAGTTTTGGGTTGGGAGATGCTGTTATTCAGGTTGCCCAGGACGGGAGACTCATTGTAAGAACAAATAAGCCACTTAAGACAAACGAAAGAGAGAAAATCTTTGATTCTTTAGAGGCGAAATTTGGAAAACTTGATAGAGAGAGTATAAGGGTTGAAACCATAGGTCCAACAATTTCAGATGAATTAAAGAAAAACGGTGCCATAGCACTGGGAGTAGGTTTACTCTTCATATTTATATACATAACCATAAGATTCCAGTTTAGATTCGCTGTTGTTACTGTTCTTGCTCTAATACACGACGTTCTCGTGACCTTTGGTTTCCTTGCCCTTATTGGTCAGGAGTTGAACAGTCCATTTATTGGTGCACTCCTTGCTATAATAGCATACTCTGTGGAAGACTCAGTGGTTGTTCTTGACAGAGTAAGGGAAAACTTAAAGATACTTAAAGGAAAGATGAGTTATGCTGAGATAGTAAATAAGAGTATATGCCAATCTGTCACCCGTTCATTTAATACTTCTTTTACCACATTCCTTGCAATACTTGCCCTTATCCTTTTTGGTGGAGCAACAATAAGAGACTTCTCCTTCACTCTTCTCTTTGGAATACTTTCCGGTACATATTCATCAATATTTATAGCAGCACCTCTACTTGTTGTATGGGATAAACTGAGCAAACACGAGATTGAAGAGAAGCCAAGGAAAGCTATTGCTCCACAGCCTGCCACTGTAGCAGTGGGAAGTGGTTCAGGGGAGGTAGTTCAAAAGGAGGAATCAAAATCTACAAGAAGAAAAAAGAAAAATAAAAAGAAGAAAAAGAAAGGGAAAAGGAGGTAAAATAGTATGGAACTTGAAAAGTTTATAAGAAACATTCCAGATTTTCCACAGAAGGGCATTTTATTCAGAGACATTACTCCTCTTCTAAGGGATTTTGAGGCTTTTAAGTATGCCATTGATAGCATTTATGAGAAGCACAAAGATGAAGGAATTGATGTAGTTGTAGGCATTGAAGCAAGAGGTTTTATTCTTGCATCCACCATAGCATACAGACTTGGTGCTGGTTTCGTTCCAGTTAGGAAACCGGGAAAACTTCCATGGAAGACAGTTAGGAAGGAGTATGAACTTGAATATGGAATGGCTATTCTTGAAATACACGAGGATGCTATAAAGAAGGGAGAAAGAGTGCTCATAGTAGATGATGTTCTTGCAACAGGTGGTACTGCCAAAGCCACAGTAGACCTTGTAGAAAAACTCGGTGGAAATGTTGTGGGTATTTCCTTTCTTATTGAATTAGAAGGACTTAATGGGAGGGAGAAGCTCAAAGACTACAATGTGTTCTCCCTTATGAAACTATAAAGAAAAATCAATTTAGAAAATTCTTGATTTTAAGTGCACCGAATCGGTGCACTTTTTTAATTTGACAAAGGGGTATTCTTTGTGTTAATTTCTATTTAACAGAGGGTTTAAAGAGGAGTTTTATGGACAAAGGCGAAGCAAAAGAGGTGGATTTTTCCCAGGATCTTTTATTATGGGAGAAATTCAAAGAGAAAGCAAAAGGAAAGATAATTGAAAAGGATATAAACTTCCTTGAAAAGGCATATCTTTTTGCAAAAAAGTATCATGAAGGGCAGACAAGAAAGTCAGGGGAACCATACATACTCCATCCACTAAATGTTGCCTTAATCCTTCTTTCCTTTAATCTTGATGTCCCAACCCTTGCAGCAGGAATACTTCACGATGTCGTGGAGGATACAGGAGTCAGTATAGATACTCTCAAAGAGAAGTTTGGTAAAGAAATAGCAGGTCTTGTTGACGGAGTTACCAAAATTTCTCAGATAAAATTCCTGTCCCTTGAGGAAAGAAAACTTGAGTCTTTAAGGAAGGTTCTCATTGCTATGGCAACAGACTTCAGAGTGGTTTTCATAAAACTTGCCGATAGATTACACAACATGAGGACTCTTAACTTTCTTCCTCCTGAAAAGAGAAAAAGGATTGCCAGAGAGACGCTGGAAATTTATGTTCCCCTTGCCCATAGATTGGGAATATACTCCTTAAAGTGGGAGCTTGAAGATCTGTGTCTTAAGTATCTTGAACCTGAAATATATCAGGATCTTAAAGTAAAAGTTTCAAGAAAGAGGGAGGAAAGGGAAGAGGAGATAGAGAGAATAAAGGAAAAGATAGAGAACTTCTTAAAGGATAAAGGAATTATCTGTAGAGTTGAAGGAAGAGCAAAGAACCTTTACTCAATATATAGAAAGATGAAGTATGACAATAAGACCTTTGAAGAGATATTCGATTTGACAGCCTTAAGGGTTATTGTTCCAACAGTTACAGATTGTTATAAAGCTCTTGGATACATCCATACTCTGTGGAAACCTGTTCCAGGAAGGGTTAAAGATTACATAGCCATTCCAAAACCAAACGGTTATCAATCCCTTCACACAACAGTTATAGGAGATAGAGGAGAACCCTTTGAGGTTCAGATAAGAACCGAGGAGATGCATGTAAGATGTGAAATGGGAGTTGCTGCTCACTGGGCTTATAAGGAGAAGGGGAAGAAATTAGAGGAGACCCTTTTGAACAAGATGAACTGGATAAGACAGATATCTGAGTGGCAGAGAACCATTCCATCTGCAAAGGAATTTATAAATAGAGTAAAGGAAGACCTTTTCTCTGATGAAATTTTTGTTTTTACTCCAAAGGGAGAGATAATAAACCTTCCAAAAGGCGCAACTCCTGTAGATTTTGCCTATAAGATTCACACAGAGATAGGACATAAGTGCATCGGCGCAAAGGTGAATGGCAGAATTGTTCCTCTTGACTACAAACTCCAGACAGGTGAGAGGGTGGAAATTCTTGTTTCAAAGACATCTCCAGGACCATCCCGCGACTGGCTCAAATTTGTTAAAAGCCCTTCAACAAGAGAGAAGATAAGGCAATTCTTTAGAAGGAAAGAAAGAGTAGAGATAGAGGAAGAAGAAGAGAAAGAAGAGGTAAAAGAGGAAGAGAAGGGCATAATCTTTGAGAGAAAAATAAGGAGGGGAAATAAACTTGGAATTGTAGTTTCAGGAGTTAAGGGAAATCTACTTATAAATCTTGCAAAGTGTTGCACTCCAATTCCAGGAGACGAAATCATCGGTTATATAACAAAAGGGAGGGGAATTGTTATACACAGGAGAGATTGTAAGAATCTCTTGAGACTCCTTGCAGATAATCCTGAAGCAAGGAACAAACTGGTTAAGGTTGAATGGACTGAAGGAGGGAAGGTCTTTTATCCAGTAAAAGTGGATGTTGTTGTAAAGGATACACCAGGACTACTTAACAAGATAACCTCAATAATAGCCAAGTATGGGATAAATATTGAGTCAATTCACGCTCCGCCACCAAAGGGAAAGGAGAGGCTTACAACAATTCACCTAACCCTTCAGGTTCCCGGGGATAGGGCATTTAGCCAGCTTGTGAATGATCTTACCATTATACCGCAGGTTGTTGAAGTGAAGAGGACCTATAAATGAGAGGAGTTATCCAGAGAGTAAAGGAAGCAAGTGTTGTCATAGATGGTAAGGTCTATTCAAATATTGGAAGAGGTTTCCTTGTTCTTCTTGCCGTGGAAGAGAAGGATACAGAAAAAGATATGGAATTTTTATTGAAAAAAATACCAAATTTAAGGGTGTTTGAGGATGAAAATGGAAAAATGAATTTATCCTTAAAGGATATAGGTGGAGAGATGCTTGTTGTATCTCAATTTACACTTCTTGGAAATGTGAAGAGGGGATTAAGACCTGATTTTACGAGAGCTGAGAGACCAGATAGGGCAGAGAAGATGTATCTTCAGTTTGTAGAGAAGGTAAGGGAGCAGGGGATACCAGTAAAAACCGGGAAGTTTGCCGCCCTTATGGAGGTAAGGTTAATAAACGAGGGTCCTGTCACTATAATTATTGACTCAAGGTTTAGAGAGTTTTAGTAAAGTTTCTTCAAAAGGTGGATACACAACACCTTTTTCCGTTATTATCGCTGTTATATTCTTGTGAGGCGTCACATCAAAAGCTGGATTGAATACCCTGGTTCCATCAACTGCAATTTGAATGTCTTTTATGTGTGTTACCTCTTTAGGATTTCTCTCCTCAATGGGGATTTCATCTCCACTCTCAAGAGAGAGGTCTATACTTGAGAATGGCGCGGCAATGTAGAAGGGTATCCCATTTTCCCTTGCAAGTACAGAGAGAGTATATGTGCCTATCTTATTTGCCGTATCGCCATTTCTTGCAATTCTGTCTGCTCCAACTATTACTGCATCAATCTTCTTTAATTTCATAACCCATCCTGCCATTGAATCTGTTATAAGTGTTGAAGGGATTCCTTCTTTAACCAACTCAAGGCCAGTGAGTCTTGCTCCCTGAAGGTATGGTCTTGTTTCAGTATAGAAGACCTGAACTCTCTTTCCACTCCTTTTTGTAAACTTTATTACCCCAAGGGCAGTTCCAGGGCCAAGAGTTGCAAGAGAACCAGTATTGCAGTGGGTTAAAAAGGTAGTTCCATCATCAAACAACTTTTCTCCAAACCGAGATATCTTTATGCACTTTTCCTCTTCCTCTTTTTCTATTTTAATAGCCTTATTTTTTATAATCTCTTTTATATCAGGCTCGTTAAGATTTTCCTTTAAAACTCTCTCCATTCTCTCAAGAGCCCATTTTAAGTTTACAGCGGTTGGTCTTGCTGAAAGTAGTTTATCCTTTATCTCTATATATCTATCCCCTATCTCCTCTTCCTTTAATTCTTTTATTCCGAGATAAAATCCATAGCCTGCTGTTACTCCTATAACAGGAGCTCCCCTCGTTTTCATTTCTTTTATAGCCAGATACACATCCATATATGTTTTACACTCAACATACTCAAATTTATGAGGGAGAAGTCTCTGATCAAGTACAATGAGCCTATCACCTTTCCATTCTATTGGTTTAATGTCCATTCCCAACCTCCTAAAGAGAGTTTAAACACATAATATCATAGATTAGAAATGAGTTTAAATTTATCTTCCATATCTGTACCGAGTTCTCTATCAAATTCCTTAAGCCACTTTATTATATAATCTATATCTATTTTTCTGTTTAGTCTAACTAAGCTCTTCACATCATCAATATCCCTACCTCTTCCAGAAAACATCTTAAAGATTATTAGATCTTCTATAGAGGCAAATTTTATAATGACTCCCTCTATCTCCTTATTAACTCCTCTTGCTATTGCCATACTCTCAAAAGTTGAAAAGGAAAAGATTAAGTCAACCCTTATTTTTGTTTTGGAGTCCTCAAGAGGAAGGACATAGGTCTCCTCTACAAATTTTCTCGCATCTTCAGTAAGAGGCTCAAGGCCTATTTTCTTAGTAAGTCCCAGGATCTTATCAAAGTCTCTTGGAAGAACACCAACAATAATATCAATATCTCTTGTGAAACGTGGTTCTCCATATATCAAAAGGGCCTGTCCACCTATAACTAAATATGGAATCTTCTCTTCATTAAATTTATTTGCTATTTTCTTTAAGACCTCTTTAAACAATTTAGTACCTTTGCAATCTTTATTCTGGACTTAATCTTTTCTCTCCAGTCGTCTTCATTAAGCAAGCCAAGAGAGAGAACCTCTTTCCACATCATATCCATTATCTTGAGTTTGTCTTCAAATGTAAGCTTTTCTAAAGATGCTAACTCCAATTCGTAAACCTTCTCCCATTTTTTCCTTGGTGCTTTCATATGATAATTATAATTGATATGATCCACATATGGAAGACAAAGTAAAAGGAATGTGAACCCTTTTATCTTGATTTTTATAGCATCCCTCTTTATAATGAAAATATGAACACAGAAATTTTTTCCAGATACTTTAATTATGCAAAGGGGATAATCACTGTAATAGTTGTTTTCCTCATCATTAAATATATCCTCAATTACATAAAAAGAAAGATTATTGCCTCCACAGAGAAGAAAAAGAAAAAGGGATGGCAGAAAAGAATGACCCTTATAAAACTTTTCTTCTCTCTCTCAGATTACCTTCTCATCTTTCTCTTCATCTGGTATATACTCAAGGTGTTTAATGTTGATACAACTCCACTTCTTGCCATTACAGGTGTTGGGGGGATAGCCATAGGTTTTGCTGGTCAGACCTTCTTTAAGGACGCTATCTCTGGCATGTTTATCTTACTTGAGGATTACTTTTCAGTGGGGGATTTTGTTGAGATTGGCGATATTTCTGGCACTGTGGAAGAAATTGGAATAAGAACCACAAAGATAAGAAACTATGAGGGAAAACTTTTTCTTATCCCAAATGGAGAGATAAGGAGTGTAATAAAGTACGATGTGGGAGACCAATTTACCGTTATTGAGCTTCCCATATCATACGAGTCAGATATTGACAGGGCAAAGGAAGTTATTATGAGTATAGGAGATAAACTTATAGAGGAAAATATAATCCTTGATAAACCAAAAATTCTTGGAGTTAATGAACTTGGAGATTCTTCAATTATTATAAAGGTCCTTGCCAAAGTTGATAAGGGTATGAGATGGTCTGCAAGAAGAAGATTCCTTGAAGAGGCGAAGAAAACGTTTGACAGGGAAGGCATTGAGATTCCTTACAATAGAATGGTTGTCTATATAAAGAACGAAAAAGAGAAATGAATCAACATAAAACCTTTTAATTATGTATCCGTCTTATCTTTCTCTTGGTTTTAAAGAAGTGGAAAGGAGGGGGAGGGAACTTTTTGATAGATTAAAAAGCTGTGATATATGCCCAAGAAACTGCCTTGTGGATAGACTTTCAGGTAAAAGAGGAATATGTAGAAGTGACCATAGATTGATGGTCTCATCCTACAATCTTCACTTTGGGGAGGAACCTCCTATTTCTGGTTGGAGAGGTTCTGGAACAATTTTTCTTACAAACTGTCCTTTAAGATGTAAATTTTGCCAGAATTATCCCATAAGTCAGCTTGGAAATGGGAAGGTTTATGAAGTAGAGGAACTTTCAGAGATGATGCTCTATCTTCAGAGGAGGAGAGCACATAATATAAACTTTGTAACTCCAACTCACTATCTACCCCACATCCTTCTTGCCCTATCAATGGCAATGAAGAGGGGGTTTAAGATTCCCATTGTTTACAACACATCAGGTTACGAAAAGGTTGAGATACTTCGCTATCTTGATGGGGTTGTTGATATCTACCTTCCAGATGCAAAATACAGCGATAATGAGTTTGCGAAGAGATTATCCCTTGCATACGATTATCCTGAGGTGAACAGACTTGCCCTGAAGGAGATGGCAAAACAGGTTGGAAATCTCAAGCTTGGTGAAGATGGAGTTGCAATAAGAGGACTTATAATAAGACACCTTGTTCTTCCAAACAATGTGGAAAATTCTAAAGGGGTTCTTAATATGATAAAAGAGGAGATTGGAACATGGGTTACAATATCCCTTATGTCTCAATACTTCCCAACATTCAGAGCATTAAGTGATAATATGGTAAATAGAAAAATAACCAATGAAGAATATGAAGAGGTGGTTAAATACATGGAATCCCTTGGATTTAAAAATGGTTGGGTTCAACCAATATAAAGGAGGGTAAAATGCCAAGAAAAAAGAGAAAAACCATTTCTGAATTAATTTCCCTTAAGGGAAAGAGGACTCTCATAACAGGTGCTGCCTCTGGAATAGGTAAGGCTATAGCATTAAGGTTTGCAGAGGCAGGAAGCAATCTTGAACTTGTTGACATAAACGAGGAGCTATTAAAGAAGATTGAGAAGGAACTTAAGAAGTATAAAGTGGAGGTAAACACTCATATAGTTGATTTAACAAAATGGAAAGAGATTGATAAGCTATGGGATAAGTTAAAAGGGAAGGAACCCGAGATTCTTGTCAACAATGCTGGAGTTTACCCATTCAAAAAGTTTCTTGAAGTGGACAGGCGCTTTATTGAGAAGGTTTTCAGTTTGAATTTTGAGTCTGTCTTTAGAATGTGCCAGAAGATGATAAAGGGAAGGCTTAATAAAGGTGGAGTCATAGTAAACATAGCATCCATTGAAGCAATTACTCCATTTAAGAATGATCTGTCAGTTTACAGTGCAAGCAAAGGTGGAGTGATAACTCTTACAAGAACACTTGCCAAGGAGTTTGGAAAGAAGTTTAGAGTAAACGCTGTTGTTCCTGGTGGGATTATGACCCAGACCACGAAGGACCTTGTTAAAAAGCTCTACAAGCTTGAAGGAGAGTTTATAAAGGCAGGAATAGAGTACATGTGGAGACTCCCCTTTACAAGACTTGGAGACCCAGATGAGGTGGCAAGGATTGTCCTTGTTCTTTCAAGCGACCTATCCACATATGTCAACGGCACCCTTGTTGTAGTTGACGGAGGCTTCCTCTCCGCATAAGTTTTAATGGAGTAGTTTCCATTTTCTGATTTTAAATTCCTGGTTCAGGTAACTGAATTTTGAAAATTTTATTTTTTATTGTATATTAATTATGATAAAAAACCTTCGGGGTCGGGTGGAATTCCCTACCGGTGGTAATGGGTCCCTTTGGACCTTAGCCCACGAGCCTCCCTAAGGGGAGGCAGATTCAGGTGAGATTCCTGAGCCGACGGTGAAAGTCCGGATGGGAGAAGGTTCCCTCCCCGAAGAAAAGGAGGGATTTATGAAGAAGAGTCTTCGTGATCTTATGTATGGGGCTTTGCTTTCAGCCCTTGCTTTTGTTTCCATGTATCTAATTCAGTTTCCAATCTTTCCAGCTGCACCCTACCTTCAGTTCGACCCATCAGAAATTTTCTCTCTCTTTGCAGCCTTTTTCATTTCACCTGGTGTTGGTGTTCTTGTTACTCTTGTGAAGGTGATTCTCTTTTATCTTGTAAAGCAGAGCGGAGGCATTATTGGATCAACTCTGAATTTTCTTGCAGTATCAAGTTTTGTGTATGTGGCTGGTGTACTTTACAGAAAAAGAAAGAGTTTTCTACTGGCACTTATTATGGGAACCCTTGTTAGAGTTCTCGTGATGATTCCATCAAACATTTTCTTCCTCCCCTTATACCTTGGAGTTCCTGTAAAGGATGTAGCAGTTTATCTCTACTCAATCAACATTCCTTTTAATGTAATTGTAAGCGCCATAAACGGCTTTCTGTTTGTTATAATTGTTTATAGTTTAAGGAGGATTCCTGAGTTCAAAAAGATACTTGGTGATGTTTAACGAAAAGGAACTCCTCTCCCTAAGAAAGCCTGCAAGATACATAGGAGAGGAGTGGAATGAGGTAAAGAAAGATTGGGATAATAAAATCAGGGTAGTACTTTCCTACCCTGATTTTTATGAGGTGGGGATGTCCAATCTTGGGCTCTCCATTCTCTACCATCTTATAAATGAAAGAAAAGATTCTCTATGTGAGAGAGTTTTTCTTCCTGACATAGATCTGGAAAAGCTTCTAATTAAGAAAGACATCCCTCTATTTTCCCTTGAATCAAAAAAACCTGTTAAAGATTTCCATATCTTTGGAGTTAGCATCCAGACAGAGTTAACATACACGAATTTTTTGAACCTTTTGTATCTTTCAAAAATTCCAGTTTTCTCCCGTGACAGGAAAGATTTTCCTGTGGTTATAGTTGGAGGACCCTCCGCTTTAAACCCTATGCCCCTTTTACCCTTTGTTGATGCTTTTGTTATTGGTGAAGGCGAGGAGGTTGTAGGAGAAATAATTGATGAGTTTGTATTGGATAGAGAAGACTTTCTTAAAAGGATTTCAAATATAAAAGGGGTTTTTGTCCCTAAATTTGGAATAAAAAAGGTTGTAAAAAGGTATGTAAAAGACCTTGATAAAACATACTTTCCTGTAAAACCAATAGTGCCTTATACAGAGGTTATTCATGAGAGGGCGGTGGTTGAAATATTTAGAGGCTGTGATAGAGGTTGCAGGTTCTGTATATCTGGAATGGAAAAAAGACCAAGGAGAGAGAGGAGCGTTAAAAATATACTTTCCCTGATACAGGAGATACTGAAAAATACTGGATTTGAAGAGGTTTCTCTTCTTTCTCTATCCACATCTGACTATTCCAATCTTCTCCCCTTGGTTGAAGGTTTAAGGGAAATTACAAACGAGAAGAAGATTTCTGTTTCCCTTCCCTCGTTAAGGATTGATAACTTCTCCCTTGAGGTTCTTGACCTTATAGACACAGGGAGAAAAACAACTCTCACCTTTGCACCTGAGGCAGGGACTGAGAGGCTAAGGGATGTTATAAATAAACCCATTAAAGACGATGACATTTTTTCTGTTGTAAGAGAGGCAGTCAAGAGAGGGTGGAGAAAGATAAAGTTTTACTTTATGATCGGTTTACCCACAGAGACCATGGAGGATATAGAAGGAATAGTGGATATTGTAAGAAGGATAAGAATGGAGAATAAAAGAATCACTCTTCACCTCTCCATCAACCCTTTTATCCCGAAGCCATTTACGCCCTTTCAATGGGAGAAATTTATACCAAAAGAAGACTACCTTGAAAAGAGAAGTTTTCTAAAAAGAAACATAAAGGGTGCAAGGCTTTCCTTCAGGAGATGGGAGGAATCATTTATTGAGGCTATTCTTTCAAGGGGTAATAAAGAATTGGCTGATGTAATTTATGATGTCTGGAAAAGGGGTGGTAAGTATGAAACATGGAGTGAAAAATTTGATTTTAGTTTGTGGGAAGAAAGCCTTAAAGGGAAAGAAGATCTATACGAAAAAATTACAAATGGTTTTTCCGAGGATGAGACCCTTCCATGGGATTTTATAGATATAGGTATAAACAAAGGATTCCTCAAGGTTGAAAGGAAAAGAGCAAGGATGGGAAAGGTAACTTATCCATGTTTTGGTGATTTAAAGAAATGTACAGGATGTGGAATATGCTTCAGAGGATGGTAAAATAAGTGAGATGAGGATAAGGGTAGAGTATAGAAAGGAAGGAGCACTTATATATATCTCCCACCTTGATCTTGTGAGAGTCTGGGAGAGGCTTTTGAGAAGAACAGATCTTCCCTTAAGATTCACAGAAGGTTTTAATCCAAGAGTTAAGATGGATTTTTGTCCACCTCTTCCTATGGGTGTTATAGGGGAGAATGAGGTAATGGATTTTTATCTTATAAAAGAGGTTGAGCTTGACGAAATCACCAGAAGACTGAAGGAAAACACTCCAGATGGAATGAAAATAAACAGGGTTAGAATTGCACCAGATAACTCCCCATCACTATTCTCTCTTACAACACATCTTGAGATAGAATTTTTTGGAAAAAGTATTAAAAATTTAAATCTGAAGGGCTTGGTCATAACCAGAGAGAACAAAAAGGGGAAGAAAAGAGAGGTAGAACTTGATAAACTCATTGTCCTTGAAGAGAATGAAGCAGAGGGTAAGAGAATCATCATGAAAAATGAAGGAATCGGGCTTTCAGATATCTGTCTCTTATACACATCTCCGAGCCCACGAGACTAGGCATGATCTCGTATGCCGTCTTCTGCTTGAA
>CBFDTJ010000031.1:0-16430 GCA_965612865.1 uncultured bacterium | reverse complement strand
TTCAAGCAGAAGACGGCATACGAGATCATGCCTAGTCTCGTGGGCTCGGAGATGTGTATAAGAGACAGATAAAAATGAAGAGAGGTATTATATTAATTTTGATTGTTTTTGCACTGGTGTTATTTAACTCATCTGCTTTATCAAAAGATATATTTAAGCCACCTTCTAAGGTCGAAGGAGTAAAAGTTCAACAAATAGGATTAAAGGTGAAAATTGAATGGAATATGGCAATACCCGGTGATTACCCCATAGCAGGTTATGAAATATTTAGAGGAACAGATAAATTGAATCTTCGCTCCATAGCTAAGGTTGAAAGAAATATTACAAGTTTTGTTGATTATAATGTATTTCTTAATGAAACATACTATTACAGTGTAAGTGCCTTTGATGATAAGAATAACTATTCAGAAGCAAGCGATATAGTCTCTATAACCGTTGTGGATAAAAACCCCCCAGATCTTGTTATTCTTGAACCAGAAGATAACAATTTCTATACTAAGGAAGCTGAGATTGATCTTCTTGTGGGTGTTAGAGACTATGAGAGCGGCTTAAAAGATTTAAAAGTCAACGGTGAGAAGATAAATAGATGTGGCTGTTCAACATTTAGAAAAACCCTTAAACTTAAAGAAGGAAGAAATGAATTTATTATTGAAGCAACCGATCATGCTGGTAACACAAGTGTAAAAAAACTCATTATATATAAGGATACAACTCCACCAGAAATCGATATTTTTATCCCTGATGAAGTTTATAATGAGAATTTGGTTTTAAAGGGCAGGGTTACAGACAACCTTTCAGGTATTAAAATTTTAAAGATCAACGGAATTATTATTGAAGTGGATAATAATGGGAGCTTCGATACCATTCTTCTCCTTAAAGAAGGTAGAAATAAAATAACTATTGAGACTATTGATAACATGGAAAACAAGGTTGAAAAAACATTTTATGTTACCTATATAAACTATATAGAGATTAAGATCTTTGTTGGGAAAAGACACTTCTATGTGAATGATAAAGTGGGAAAAATGGATGTACCCCCTTTAATAATTAATGGAAGAACTTTTGTTCCAGTAAGATTTATTGTAGAAGGAATAGGTGGAAAGATTAGCTGGAATAGAATAGAAAGAAGTGTTGAGATAGTATACAAAAATAAGAGCCTGAAGTTCTGGATTGGTAAAGAATTTGCATTAGTAAATGGTAAGAGGATATTGATTGACGAGGATTTGAAAATAAAGCCTTTTATCATTAATGGGAGAACAATGCTTCCAGTAAGATTTATAGCCGAGGTACTAAATTTCTCTATTTCATGGAATCCTTTTGAAAGAAGTATAACTCTTAAATATCCATAATTTTTTATTTCTCAAAATTAGGTAATTCTGGTTCCAGTTGGTACATCTTTATCTGGAGTTAAAATAGCAATAGTATTTTCTGTTGTTGCAGCAAGAAGCATCCCCTGAGAAAGTACACCTCTTAATTTTCTTGGTTTTAGATTTTTGATTACTATTATCTTTTTTCCAATAAGCTCCTCTGGTTTGTAGTATTCTGCTATTCCTGCTGCAAGGGTTCTTGTTTCATCTCCAATATTTATGGTGAGTTTCAATAATTTATCAGCTCCTTCAATTTTTTCTGCGTTAACTATTTCAGCAACTCTTAAGTCTAACTTTTTAAAATCCTCTATTGTGATGTATTCTTCTTCAGCCATCTTTTTTTCCTCCTTTACTTTTAATTTCTCTTCAACTCTTGGAAAGATTGGTGGAATTTTTTCTATTTTGTATCCACCCTTCCATGGGAAGAGTTTTTCTTTAATTAATGTTCCTTCCTCGTCTTTCTTTCCTAAGGACTTAAAGAACAGTTTTACACTTTCTGGCATAATAGGTGAAATCAAATGAAGAACTATTTCAAGTCCATGAAGAACGGTGGAAAGAACAACTTCTGCCTCTTCTTTGTCTCCCTCTTTAATAAGTCTCCAGGGAGCCTTTGAATCAAGATACTTGTTTAATGTATTTGCAAGTACATTTATCTTAACAGGAACTTCTGAGAGTTTAAGTTCATTATAGAGACTTACAATTTCATCAAAACTTCTCTCAAATGTTACATAATAACCCCTATCGTACCCTTCACTTAAAGAACCCTCAAAAAATTTGACTGCAAGGTTTGTTGTCCTGTTTAAAAGATTTCCAAGATCGTTGGCAAGTTCTGTGTTGTATCTTGTTATAAATGATGAATAGGAGAAGTTTCCATCTTCTCCAAAAGCCATATCTTTTAAGATGTAATAACGGAATACATCGATAGCAAGTTTTTTATCTATATTGGTCTTTTCCATAAACCACTCTATGACTTCCTCGGGTTTTATAAAGTTTCCTTTGGACTTACTCATTTTCTCACCTTCAGCAAGCCAGAAACCATGAGCAAATACCTTTTTTGGCAATGGAAGCTCCATCCCCATCAACATTGCAGGCCAGATAACACTATGGAATCGAGTTATATCCTTACCTATAAGATGTAGATCTGCTGGCCAATATTTATCAAATTTTTCCTCATCTTGAAGATAGCCTGAAACAGTAACATAATTTATTAAAGCATCGAACCACACATATATTACGGCATTTGGATCACCTGGAACTGGAATTCCCCAACCTATACCTTTTCTTGATATAGAGACATCCTTGAGACCACTCTTAATAAGAGACAGCATTTCATTGTATCTTGACTTTGGTTCAACAAAATCTGGATGAGATAAATAATACTCAAGTAGTCTGTTCTCATATTTAGAGAGAGCAAAGAAATAATTCTCTTCTTTTACTTTTTCAACAGATCTTTTACATACAGGACAGAGATTCCCTGGAAGTAGCTCATCCTCTGAGAAGAAAGTTTCGTCATATATACAGTACCACCCTTCATATATACCCTTGTATATATCCCCCTTATCCATGAGAGTTTTAAAAAAATGGGTTACAACTTTTTTATGTTTTTCTTCACTTGTTCTTATAAAAGTATTAAAAGAGATGTTAAAATCTTTGAATGTTTTTTTCCAGAAATCAGAAAGATTGTCAACATAATCTTTTACCGGTATTCCTTTCTCGTCAGCAATTCTTTTTATCTTTACTGCATGTTCATCAGTTCCTGTTGAGAATAATACATCATACCCCTGTTTTCTCTTTGCTCTTGCAATTATATCGGCAATACTTGTTGTGTATAGATGTCCAATATGTGGTTTGTCGTTTACATAATAGATTGGAGTGGTGACAAAAAACTTCTTATCCATATCTTTTCCTCCTTCTTCTCTTTTAGTAAATTTTAACTTAACTCCTTTATATTTCAAGGGAAGAAACTTTGTTACTCATCTCTTAACTCTAATCTTTTATAAACCTTGTTTCGTATGCCTTTATATTTATTTGTAAGAAATTTCAGAATGTCTTTCTTTGTAAAATTTAATTTAAGTAGCAATTCAAAATCACTCTCCCATTCTTCCTTCTCTCCTCCCTCTAAAACCACAGTCCACTCTCCTTTTATATTCTTATCCTTAAGGAAGTCATAGGCTTCCTTTAATGTGCCTCTTATTATTTCCTCGTGTATCTTTGTTAATTCTTTTATTAAAGCGATCTTTCTTTCAGGAAACCTCTTCGCCAGATAGTTAATGGTGTCTACAAGTCTATGGGGTGATTCAAAGAAAACGATGGTGGTATCAAGATAAAAATATTTTTTAATTACTCTCTCCCTTTCTTTTTCCTTCTTTGGAAAAAATCCAATGAATAAAAATGGTGTAGAAGCAATTCCAGAGATAACAAGAGATGAAATTGCTGAGGAAGGTCCAGGCACAATTCTTATCTCTATATCCTCTTTTATACATTCATCTATAAGTTTCTCTCCTGGGTCTGAAATACAGGGAGTTCCTGCATCAGACATAAGAGCTATATTTTTTCCGGATAACAGGTATGAGAGAATCTCTTTCCTTCTCTTTTTTTCATTACCCTCATGGTACGAAATGAGTTTCTTATTTATTTTATATCTGTTTAGAAGTTTGCTTGTAACTCTTGTATCTTCGCAGACGATTAAATCTACCTTCCTTAACACTTTAAGTGCTCTAATGGTAATATCATCAAGGTTACCTATGGGACCACTTACAATGAAAAGTTTTCCTTTATTCACATTAGTACGTACTTCTCAGTTGTTTTATAACCTTGTTTAGATTGTATTTTATTGTCCCCAAGTTTCCAGCTTTTGTTGTTAATATAATAAGAACATAGTTTAAAATTTTATAGATGAGAAACCTGCCTCTCTTTGTTTCTACAATCATTTCCTCTATATCACCCATTTCAAGACTACTCGCTATCTCTTCCCAAAAACCTATAATAGAAACCCCCAGGCCTCCGAGTACCTTTTCGTCAATATCCAGAGTAAGTTTTGCCATGTGATCTTCAAGATCATTGGAATAAAGCACTGCACCCACTACACCCGGTATATTAATTATCTCGTTTAAAACTTCTTCTTTTCCCATTATATCTTCTCCTTTCCCTCCTTTAGTGCTTTTGTAAACATTTCTATTGCCTCTCTATACATTTTTTTCTTAAGATATTCTATACCTTTATCCTTAAAATACTCAACCCCCTTCTCTGTGGTATCAGAGCCAGTTTCTTCAAATACCTTACTTTCTGAAATTTCTTTTTGCTGGGGTGTTTCCTTTGTTTCCTCAATTTCTATTTCTCGTGGAGCTTCTTCTGTCTTCTTATCTAAGATTTCCTCTTCTGAAATTTCTTTCTCTTCAACTTTTTCTTCTTCTGTAAAAACTTCTTCTGAAATTTCTTTCTCAGGGGTTTCTTCCTCTTTGGCTTGTATCTCAGCGGTCTCCCCTCTAACTTCTTCAGTTATTTCCTTGTCAGCTACCACTTTTTCAGATGACCCTTCTGTTTTTTCTGGTTTAAGAATATCTTTAAATTTTCTAAGTATATATTCTACTATAATTTTCTCTAAGGTTTTCATCTCAGGTAAATCATTTATATCTATGTGAACACTCTCTATATTTTTCGCTTCTTCCTTTAATTCAGGAAGAAGGGGATTAACTTCAAAGGCTTTTTTCCAGTTTTCCCCCTTTCTTAGATCATCGCCTATAATAGAATATACTTTGCCTAAGTTGTATAAAGCTTTTGGGTAATATGGATGATAAATTAATATTCTTTCTAAAACAGAAATCGCCTCAGACAACCTGTCTTCTTGTATTAGAGATATTGCATAAAGAACTTCATATGGAACTTTCCCTCCTTCCTCCTCCTTGATTTTTAGAACACTGGATGAAGAGATAAAACCTTCTTTTACTTTCTCTTCAATTTTCGCAAAGTTTGAAGAAAACTCTTCTACACTTATCCCTTGAATCTCATAAATATATACTAGCAAATCCTTAATGTAATTTACATCCTGATTGTACTCAAAACCTGATTCTAGAATTGCCTCTGCTTCTCTTAGTCTATCCATTTTTATATAAGTTAACGCCAGGAACAAATGAGCAAATGGATTTTCTGGATCAATCTTTAAGGCATGTTTAAACTCTTCTTTTGCTGAATTTAGTTCATTTTTTAGTAAGTATGAAAGACCCAGATCTATCTGTAATCTAAAGAACCATGGTGAATTCAGCAACCCCTTGAGACTTACAAGGAGTGCTTTATCATATTCACCAGTAAGTATAAGATATTCAGCATATAATGATTGAGAAGTTAGAAGATAAAGGTTTCTCTCTGCTTTTTTCCTGTAATATTCTGTTCTTTCAAGCAATCTATTCATTTTCCCCTTTTTGGTGCGCCCGAGAGGATTCGAACCTCCACACGTAGCTCCGGAAACTACTGCTCTATCCAGTTGAGCTACGGGCGCTTCGCTTTTATTGTATAATAAAATAAAAACTTCTTCAAGGAGGAAACTATGGAGATAAGAAGAGAACACCTTAAGAAACTTTCAGATACAAAATTTATGATACCCATTGGGACTATTCCTGGTATGAGAGTTCCTGGAATTATATATATAAATGAAAAATTACTTCCTAAGGTTCTTTCTGATAGATCTCCACTTCAAGTTGCAAATGTAGCTACTCTTCCTGGAATTGTGAAAGCATCACTTGCTATGCCTGATATACACTGGGGATATGGATTTCCGATTGGTGGAGTTGCTGCTTTTAGAGTGGAAGACGGCATTATTTCACCAGGAGGAGTTGGATACGATATAAATTGTGGAGTAAGACTTCTAAGAACAGACTTTAAGATGGATGATGTAGAAAAGAAATTAGATACACTACTTTCAGTACTTTTTAATAATATACCCTCAGGTGTTGGATCCAGTGGAAAATTAAGACTTAGACCTGATGACCTTAATCCTGTTTTAAAAGATGGAGTAAAGTGGGCTATAAGAAAGGGTTATGGAAGGGAGGAAGATCTTGAAACCATAGAGGAACATGGAAGTATGCCCGGGGCTGATCCTAACATGGTTTCCAGAAGAGCAAAGGAAAGAGGTGCATCTCAACTGGGAACTCTTGGTGCCGGGAACCATTTTCTTGAAATTCAGATTATTGAGGAAATTTATAGAGAGGACATAGCAAAAGTACTGGGTTTGTTTAAAGGGCAGATAACAGTCCTTATACACACAGGAAGTAGAGGTTTAGGACACCAGGTTGCATCCGATTATATTGAAGTTATGAATAATGCTGCAAGAAAGTACAGAATAAGACTCCCTGATCCTCAGCTTGCATGTGCTCCATTCAATTCCCCAGAGGCAAAGAGATATTTTGCAGCAATGGTTTCCGCTGCAAATTTTGCTTGGACAAACAGGCAACTAATAACTCACTGGACGAGAAAAAGTTTCCGTCAAGTTTTTGGAATTTCTGATAGAGAAATAGGGCTTGAGATAGTTTATGATGTAGCCCATAATATTGCAAAAGTGGAGACTCATAATATTGATGGGAAACAAATAAAACTTGTTGTTCATAGAAAAGGTGCAACAAGAGCTTTTGCCCCTGGGCGTCCAGAGGTTCCCGAAAAGTATAAAAGTATAGGTCAGCCTGTTCTTGTTCCTGGAGACATGGGAAGGTACTCCTTTGTATTGGTTGGTACTGATAAAGCAATGAAAGAAACCTTTGGGTCCTCGTGCCATGGGGCAGGGAGAATGATGAGTAGACATGAAGCTCTTAGAAGACAGAGTGCGGGTAAAGTGCTTGGAAATATGAGAAATAAGGGAATCCTTGTAAAAGCGAAAAGTAATAAGACCCTTGTCGAGGAGGCACCAGAAGCTTATAAAGATGTAAGCAATGTGGTTGATGTATTACATAAGGAGGGAATATCAATAAAAATTGCAAAGATGAAACCTATTGCTGTTATGAAAGGATGAAAAAAAGTTTCCTATGGGTGGGAATTATCCTTTTGGTTTTATTTTCTTCGTGTAATCCTAACGTTAATCCTAATATATCTATATCCTTTATCTCTCCAAAAGGTGAGGGATATGTATCTCCAAACCAGCCTATAATTATTGAGATAGAACCAATAAAAAATGTAGAGCAAATAGCGGTCTATGTAAGTGGTGAAAATGTTACTAAGAAACTGGATACAGAATTGAAAGAAAATAGAGTGTATTCCATTTTTCCAGATAAACTTGAAGATGGAGAATATACAGTTGAAGTTAGAGTGTCAATAGCCGGGAAGGAGTTTGAAAAAAATATCGATGTATTCTTAAATAGTGAAATTCCTGTATGGGATATATATGTTTATCCGACATTTGTAAGAGCTGGTAAAAGTATACATATGGAGATTATTACATCCAGTATTTTAGAGAAAGTTACTGCTACCTTTGATGATGGGACGACTTACCCATTGGTATATGATAAGAAGAGAGAGGTATGGTCTAATGAGATAATGATTTCCCAGTTCTTGTCTGAAGGAAGTCATTTTATTAAGTTTACTGGTATAGATTTTAAAGGTGAGAGAATCGAGGAGAGAAGAGTTATAAACGTAGTGAATACATATCCTATAATTTATTCTCCACTAAACGGTCTTAAAACTGTAAGCAAGGAGATAGAAATTCTTGGTTTTTATGACCCAGACAAAGAGGTTGATATATATATAGATGGAGAGTTCTTTAAAAGAACAAAAACAGATGGGAATGGTGATTTTTACGAAAAGTTAACTCTTCCGCCAGGTACTCATTTTATACATACACAGGATCCAAATTCTCAGTTTAATGTAGAATCTGCGCTTCAAAATATAAAGATAACAATATATTCAAAAGGAGTTGTTGTGCTTGTATATCACAATATATCAGAAAAAGGAGGGAATCTTTATACGATAACACCTGAGGAGTTTGAAAAGGAGATAAAATATATAAAGAATCAAGGTTATACCTGTATCTCTGGAGAAGATTTCAGAAATTTTCTTAAAGGAAAAGCTGACATTTCAGATAAAAGTGTCTTAATAACATTTGATGATGGTCTTAGAGGAGTATATAATTATGCCTACCCAATACTTAAGAAGTATGGATTTAAAGCTGTATTCTTTGTTATTGCTGGAAGAATAGGAAGTAAGTCAGGTTTTATATCCTGGGAGGAAGCAAAAGAGATGGTTGAAAGCGGGATATTTGAAATAGATTCGCATACGTATCTATCCCATAAACGAATAGAAAAGGATGGAAAATTAATTTCATCCATTTTCAGTAACGGAACTGATGAAACAGAAAGAGAGTTCAAGCAAAGAGTTCTTAAAGATTTTATGGATTCAATAAGAGTAATAAAGGAAAATCTTGGATATGAACCTTTAATGTTTGCATACCCGTATGGAGAATATTCAAAAGAGACAATTGATTTGCTAAGAGAAGCTGGATTTCAGTTTGCCTTTACAGTATATAAAGGGGTTGCCATAAAAACTACATATCCCTTTGAAATACCACGATATTCAATACATAGAGGAACAGACATAGAAAAGATTCTTCCTTAAACAAAGGGTTCCTCCTCACCCTCTTCTTCAAATCTGTATTCCATTTCAAGAAACTTGGCAAATTGTTTAAGGAATTTAAGTTTAATTTTACCAAGTGGGCCATTTCTGTTCTTTGCCACAATCAAATCCACAATATTTGTATCCTTCGTTTTATCTTCACCTTTAACACTTAGAAACATAACCACATCTGCGTCCTGCTCGATACTTCCACTTTCCCTTAAATCTGAAAGCATAGGTCTTTTATCTTCCCTTTTCTCTATTGCTCTTGATAACTGTGAGATTACAAGTACAGGAACTCCTACCTCCCGTGCAAGTTTTTTTAAACTCCTGGTTATCTCAGATATTTCCTGAACTCTATTCTCCACTTTTCTTCTCAAATGCATAAGCTGTAGATAGTCCACCACAATCATTCCGAGGTTTTCTTTCGATTTAAGTCTTCTTGCCTTGGTTCTTATTTCTAAAACAGAAATATCTGAGGAATCATCTATGTATATGGGGGCATCGTAGAGGGGACCATAGGCTCTACCAAGTTTCTTCCAGTCCTCGTCTGAAAAAATTCCAGTTCTTAATCTATGGAAATTTACATCTGCAACATATTCTAGAATTCTTTCAACTATTTGCTCCTTGCTCATCTCTAAAGAGAATATTGCCACAGGAAGATTATATTTAGTGGCTACATTGGTAGCTACATTCAAAGAAAAAGAAGTCTTTCCAACAGAAGGTCTGGCTGCAAGAACAATAAGGTCATTTTTATGGAAACCCCCGGTGATCTTATCAAGTTGAGGAAACCCTGATGGAATCCCTGTAATTCCTTCTTTTCTTTTATAAAGGTTTTCAATTCTATCAAAGGATTCTTTTAATAAATCTTTTAAAGGATAGAAAGGAGCTGACAATCTCTTTTTTGCCACATTAAATAGAACTTCCTGTGCTTTATCTAGAGTATCACCCACATTCTCCTGAGAATTAAAGGCGAGATCTATTATCTCAATCCCTGCCTTTATTATTTCTCTTAGTATAGATTTTTCCTCAACAATCTTTGCATATTTTTCCACATTTAAAGCTGTAGGAGTTATGTTTGTAAGGGTTGCAAGGTATGAAAAGCCACCCGCTTCCTCAAGTTCACCTTTTTTCTTCAAGTGCTCAGAAACTGTAAGCAGATCTATGGGCTCAGATTTCTCATAAAGCTCTTTCATAGCCTTGTATATTATTTGATGAGAAGTTCTGTAGAAATGCTCAGGTTCTAGAAAATCAATCACTTTCACTATGGCATCATTGTCAATAAGGATTGAACCTAAAGTGGCCTGTTCAGCCTCAATGTTATGAGGTGGTACTCTCCCAAGGATTTCTTCCATTTATTCTTCTTCTACTACCCTTACCCTTATATTTGCATAAATGTCTCTAAAAAGTTTTATTCTTACGTTATGAACTCCAATAGTCTTTATTGTTTCTTCTGACTCTATTTTTTTCTTGTCGAATTTGACTTTAAATTTTTTCTTTAAATGCTCTGCTATCTCCTCATTTGTTACAGCACCATAGAGTTTTCCCTTCTCTCCAGCTTTTTTCTTTATTGTTATCTCTTCCCTTTCGATCATTTCTTTTAACTTTAAAGCCTCTTCCTGTTCTTTCTCCTCTTTACTTTTTTTAATTTTTTGAGTGATAAGATAATGTTTTTCTTCTCCTTCAGATATTTTCTTTGCTAGAAGTTTTGGACCAAGGAAATTTTTATAATACCCCAGGGGAACTTCCTTGAGTTCCCCTGATTTACCTAATCCGTCAATATCTTTTAAGAGTATTACTTTAATTTTTTTCATTTTAATAAACTACGTAGGGTAAAAGTGCCATTTCTCTTGCCCTTTTAATTGCACGGGCAAGTTGTCTTTGATGTTTTGCACATACACCCGTGTTTCTCCTGGGAAGTATCTTGCCTCTTGGAGTAAGAAACTTCTTTAGAGTTTCAACATCTTTGTAGTCAATTTCTTCTATTTTTTCTTTACAGAAGTAGCAGACTTTGACTCTTGGACGAAATCTTCTGTATCCAGGTTTTGCCATAATTCACCTCCTAATCTATTGGAATATCTTCATCGAGGATTTCGTTTTCCTCAGAGGGAGACTCTTCCTCGACTTTAGGCTTTGTACTTAAAAATTTAACATTGTCAGCAATTATTTCTACCGCCCTTCTTGATACACCATCCGATGTTTCGTAATCTCTAATTCTCAATCTTCCCTCTACGAGAACAAGGGAGCCTTTTGATAGATACTTATTCACATTTTCAGCCATATTTCTTCTATCATTCCATACAACCACATTTATAAAAAGAGTTTCCTCTCTTCTTTCACCATTTTTATCAGTATAGATCCTTCCTGAAGCAATTCTGAATGTGGAAACAAGCTTCCCTGAAGGAGTATACCTTGCTTCAGGGTCTTTAGTCAACCTTCCAACCACAATTATCCTATTGTACACCCCTCTTCTCCTCCTTACGAACAATCATAAATCTAAGTAACTTATCATTTAACTTGAGTTCACTCTTCAAGTTCGAAATCTCACTTCCTGGAAGATAGAAATAATAGATATAGTAAAAACCTTCTGTTAATTTCATAATGGGATATGCAAATTTTCTTTTACCCCACTTTACTGTTTCAACCCATTTCCCCCCTTTTGCTTCTACGCTTTCTCTAAGTAAAGTTTCCTGCGCATCAAGATCCTCATCGGACAGCTCAGGTCTGAATATCACCATCATCTCGTACTTTCTCATCTTCACCTCCTATGGACTCTTGGCTTTGCTCTTTTTGAGGCAAAGCAGGAGTTTCAGTTTTTTCTATATATTTCTGTTTATCATATTTTGGGGTACCTTTCAAGGCTCCTACAAAAAAGGTGAAAAGGAAACTTGAAAGAGAGGCAACTACAGTAGAAAAAATTGTATAAATAATCAAACCAGAGAGTAGTTTTGTAGGTTCAGAAAACATTAGATTTAAATCCCCTTTATATGTAAAGAAATAAAAGCTGGATAGAGAGAAGGAGACTCCAAGAAATATTCCTGATGTGAAAGAGAGAACTACATTGAGAGAAATTAGACCTATTATAAAAGACGCGAGGGGAAGGACATACAGAGAATAGGGACCATAGTAATAGTTAAGAAAGATACCGATAAATATTGAAAGAAGTAGAATAAAAGATGTAAAATAGTTCTTTACACTTGTTCTTTCTCTATTTTTAGTATAGATATAAAGGCTCATGAGAAGAGAAAACAGGAAGGGGGTTAGAATAATGTTTAGATTTTCAAATGTGACAGGAGGAAGAATCTCCTTTGTTAATACCAGGTTTGGGAAATCGTTAAACTCTATTCTCGAAATTTCAAAAAGGTGCTTTGTGATTAGTGAAACAACACCACTCAAAAGGCCAGATACAGGATTTGAGAGGTAGATTCCTATAAGGGATAAAACCAACACGTATGACAGGAAAACAAGAGGAAATAATGAATCTAAGCCTATAAGATAAAAATAGTTATCCAGTTTCAATTTTAAGACTACATAAACCACTGCAAAAACTATCGAAATAGATAATCCATTTATTATTTTCTTCACTTCTTTTACCTCCCTACTTTTTCATTTTTGATAAAAATGGAATTCTATACCTTTTCCCTGTAAATGCAAAATAAGAGACAAGTATAGAGTACAGTATAATAAAAATACCGACACCAAGATGAAAAACTTTCCATATATAAAAAAATAGATTTTTAATTTCACCAATTGTATTTAAGTATAGGTAATATGATAGAAGGGAAAAAATTGACCAGAAGATGATAGAAAAAAACCAGTATTTTACTGACTGAACTGCATGAAATTTCAAGTAATCAGATTCATTTTTTATGTCAGAAACAAGGATAAACAGACCAAAAATTCCTATAGTTAAATATGATAACCCAGAAAGAAAATTTTCCTCTTCCTTTAGCATGGATTTATTATTTAAAGCCAAGGTACTTCAAAGCCTCCTCTTTTTTTCTCCAGTTTTTATAAACCTTTACCCATAATTCGAGATATACTGGCTTACCAAGGAATTTCTCAATTTCAAGCCTTGCCTCTGTTCCAATAACTTTAAGCATATTTCCTTTGTATCCTATAAGTATTTTCTTTTGAGAATCCCTTTCAACATAGATATTAGCTCTTATATAAACCTTACCATTTTCTCTTTCTTTGAACTCCTCTACTATAACTGCAACTGAGTGAGGAACTTCTTCCTTTGTATGGATTAATATTTTTTCTCTTATCAATTCCGAGACTACATCTATTTCCATACTATCAGTAAGAATGTCCTCTGGATAAAGCGGTTCTCCCTCTGGGAGGAAAGAGAATAGTACTTCGATCAATGAATCTACATTATCACCTCTTATTGCAGAAATTGGAATAACCCTTTTAAACTCACCTAGGCTTCCGTAATCTTTCAAAACCTCATTTTCTCTATCTTCAAATAAGTCCCTTTTATTTATTGCGAGAATCTTGGGTTTATTTATATCTTTTATATTCTGTGAAACAAGGACATCCTCATCTGTTGGAGATACGGAACCATCAACTACCCATAAGAGTACGTCACCCTCCTTAAGAATATTTAGTGCATATTTCACCATTTTCTCTCCCAATTTATGGATTGGTTTATGTATTCCTGGTGAATCAATAAAAACAATCTGCCCCCTCTCATCGTTATATATACCTTTGAGATTTTTCCTTGTTGTCTGTGGTTTGCTTGTTACCGGGGCAATCTTTTCCTTTAAGATACAATTCAGAAGAGTTGATTTACCAGTGTTTGGTCTACCGCAAAGAACCACTATTCCACTTTTTCTCATAAATTTAGTATAACATAAGTGTAACAATTGATAAACTGATGTGTATTTGGGAGTGGAAGGTGAAATATATAGAAGATAGAGAGGTAATAAAGAGGGTCAAAAATGGAGACAAAGAAGCATTTGGAATACTTGTTGAACGATACGGAGACAAGGTTTTTACTTATTTTATGAAACTTATTGGAGATAGAGAGGAGGCAGAAGATTTGACTTCAGAAGTATTCTTGAAAGCCTTTAAAAAAATAGAAAGTTTCAGGGATGGAAAAGATTTCCTTCCCTGGTTGTTTAGAATTGCAAGAAATGAAGGAATTAACTACATGAGCAGGAACAAAAAATTAACCAACTTGAATCTCGATACAAGTTCTATTAGTGTTGAATTTGAACGAGATTTTGCTCTATATGAGGCACTTTTATCTATACCTGTTAAAGATAGAGATATAATACTTCTATTCTACACTGAGAATTTATCTTACAAAGAAATTTCAGAAGTGCTTGGGATACCTGTGAATTTAGTAAAGGTGAGATTATACAGAGCAAAGAAAAAATTAAAGGAAGCATTAGAGGTGAGAAATGAAGGATAAAGAATTTGAAGAAAGGTTGCATTCGCTTTCTAAGATGTATGTTTTAAAAAGAGAAGTTAAAGAAAGAATTATGAGGGAGATAAGAAAAACTGAAATATCCAAAAGAACCTCGCTAGGTATTATATTTGCTGTTCTCGTCTCTCTCATTGTGCTAATAATTGTAGTTCCTTTTCCATCATATCTTACTGATTCATCTTATCTTATAGGTGAAAGTGAATTCATAGGAAAATTCATTCTCTACCTTGAGAATATAGAGATATTTCAATGGATGCTGGTTCAGATATTACTATATCTAACGATTGCTTTTGTTGGTCTGTTTTCAATAGTGCTTATTAATAAAATGAGATTAAAGGGAGGAAGAAGATGAAAAAAATATTACTTTTAGTTTTTGTGGTGTTTTTAGTTTTAGCTCCCACTTTTGTTTTTGCTCGTGGAATCATTAAAGATAAGGGCGATGTCGTCGTTAAACCCGATGACATAGTTAGAGGAGATATTAAAGTTGGTGTTGGAAATGTCACTGTGTTTGGAAAAGTTTTTGGAAACATATCGGTGTTAAGAGGAGATATAATTCTTAAAGACAAAGCATTTGTAAGCGGAAATGTAGTAACGCTTGGTGGAAAAATCATTGAAGAGGGAGAGGCTGTAGTTAAAGGAAGGAAAATAGAGTTTCCACCTAAAAATAATATTCCTTATAAAAGGCCTCGTATTCCAGCATTTCTTCTTACAAATGAGGGGTTTGTGCTGAAAATAATTATAATCCTTATTCTATTAATATTCTCAGTGATATTTGCGGGTCTATTTAAAGAAGGATTTAGTAGTTTTGTCAATTTTTCAAGGAAAAATCTTATCCTATCATTACCTCTAGGAATAGTGGTCCTTACACTCCTTTTATATTTCACCCCTGAAAGAGCAATCTTTCCTTTTGGTCGAGCACTATTTCTACTTTACAACGGAATTATATATTTCTTGATCCTTATGGGTATGTCAATACTTTCTTATTTAGTCGGTGAAAAAATTCTTAAATTGTTACATCAAGAGGTTAAGAATGGCAATATAAAAGAAATTATAACTACGCTAATAGGTGGATTACTTATTTTACTTCTTATACTTATTCCTAAAATTGGAATTTACTTGCTATCTATAACTGCTTCATTATCCTTTGGTGTTTCCTTTAGTTACTTAATTTATAAGATAATTAAATCTTAAAAATTTTATCTATTCTGGTTAAGTCCTTTGCACTATCTCTCTCTACCACAATTAAATCTTCTATTCTAACACCAAATTTGCCTGGTAGATATATTCCTGGTTCTACTGTAACTACCATACCGGTTTTTAGTTTACCCTCACCTCGTGGAGATAAGTATGGTTTTTCATGTATTTCAAGTCCTACACCATGTCCAAGACTATGATTAAAAAATTCACCATAGCCGTTTTCTTTTATGTACTCTCTAACTTTTTTATCCAGCTCAACAACTCCCACGCCTTCTCTTATTCCGTCAATTCCAATTTTTTGAGCCTCTTCAACAATTTTAATAACTTTTTCTGCTTCCTTTGATATTTTTCCAAAGATCACTATCCTTGTGCAATCGGAATGATACCCATTAACCACAGTTCCAAAATCAAATATAATTATGTCACCGTTTTTCAATCTTCTATTGGATGGCTTTCCGTGAGGTAATGCACCTCTTTCACCAAACAGAACAATAAAATCAAATGCATTCTTTTCTCCTCCTCTTTTTCTCTTCAACTATCCATCTCATTCTTCTCATCACGTCTATCTCGTAGTCCTTTTCAGGACATAGTTCAGAAAATATGTCCCTCTCAGGAGCCTCGATATTTATCCCCACTCTATCCGCAGAATCGAAAGCCCTCCTTATCAGATCTCTTGAAACTCCCGGCATCATCTTAAGATGGATGTAATCTTTATAGCCGGATGCCCTCAGTTTTTCTGCAACCCTTATCATATCAAGAGTGCTTTTTTCAGGATTTTCGCCTCCAGAACTAAGAAAAAGTCCTTTTATCACACCTTTTGATTTTAGATGAAGCGTTAACTT
>CBFDTJ010000030.1:0-16749 GCA_965612865.1 uncultured bacterium | reverse complement strand
ATGCCTAGTCTCGTGGGCTCGGAGATGTGTATAAGAGACAGCAATCATGCAAGTAATGTCCAAACTCATGCCATTCTCTGTTCATGGGTTCATCATTGTCTCCTTGATGACTATCAAGGGGTCCAATATGAATCTCTCCATTATAATAAAACGCACCCTTACCTTTATTTGCACTGTTATCAAATTCTTTACTAAAGGCACAAATTTTAAGCTTCATAGGTTTTAAAGCCCCTTCACTATCACAATAGAGATCTTTAAAAAGCTTATAACTTTCCATAATGTGACACCATATCTGTGCCATATCCACCCCGGTAGGAGGAGACTTCATGATGTAATGCTTTCCCTTTATGCAGCTAAAATCTTTAGGCATTTTAAGAGAGGAATCATACTTTTTATCTCCTTTCTTCCCTATATAAATATCTACCTCAGAATGTGTGGGCGAGCATGGAAAAGTAGTTTTATTTATATCCTTTCTAACAAAAAATGTTTTTTCACAATTACAATACGTAAGATTCGGACCAAAGGAGTCAGGTGATTGAAACACAACTATTATCGCATAGTTGTGTTTACATGCGGGATCCAGGAATTCTTCAAATTTAAAACTCCCATCATCCTCTGTGTAAGTTCTTGTATAATATACGGGGTCTCTGGGAATTCCATCATAAAAGGAATCATCCACATTGAGTGAATGTATCTCTCCCTCCTCTTTAAGCAAAAATCCCGGGCAGAACGATTCTAATCCCTCAACCTTGTCCTTTATAAGTAGGAAAACTTTTGCTCCCTTTACAGGGCACTCTTTGCCTCCAGGTGTTCTAAAGGTTACCTTTCCTGATATATTTCTCCTTCTATCACAAATTTCTACAAACATTGTTTCTTTTTGAGTTGAAGTTGTAGGAGGATCGGTAAAACAGGTAACCGAAAAGTTAACAAATACTGGATATTTATCTTGTTCAAAATATGTGTTAGTGAGTTCTTCAGGATTTTTAAACTTTACCTTAACCTCAATTTCTTTCCCTTCTCCAGGGGCAAGAGAAAAACTTTGAGGACTAAAGGTTATTGTAAAAGGATCGTCAAACTCATCCCAGGAAATGCTAACTCCTATATTTACCTCTCCTGTATTCTCAACCCATGCTTTTGTAACTTTCTCTTTATCCGGGCACCAGGGGCAGAAAATTACTTCTCCAGGCCCAATTATTCTATAATTGCACTCTTTCTTAATGTAAGTTATTTTTTCCGGAATAATCTCATTCTCCCCAATTTTTATTCCTTCCACCTCTATGTATTCTCCTTCTTTATATTTACCCTTATCCTCTTCTCTCAAGATAATTTTGTATCTTTTCCCATCAGGTGTTTCAATGATTATGTATCCTTCATCTTCGTTTATTTCAACAATCTCTCCCTCTACAGTTATTGGTATCTGAATTAATAAATTAATTTTTACTGTTTGAGTTCCAAATGTCTCTGAGTGTTCTGTGTATGGAGAATCGAAAAACATCTGAATCATGCTATTTTCCATTAACCCATTGGTTTTTACCCTTACAGGTAAAATTACTCTCTGGTATGGGGAAAGGGATAGGGATTTTTGGTAAGTTATACCAAATAAGCTACCCTCTATAAGATCGGCAGTTGATGAAATGGTTAAATTGACACTGCACTTCCCATTCTGGATATAAATATTGACTATTTTTTCATCATAGGGCTTTAATTCAAGGTCTATAGTTTGAGGCGAAACTGAGAATGTTGGTTCCAGGACATGAAGGATCACAGGTATCTCTACATGCTCTGGTTTACAATTTGATGTCATTGTTATCGAACCCTGATATGTCCCTGGTGTTTTTTCACCTGCAATTAGCGTTATTTTAACCTGTCTTGATGCCCCTGGCGACAGCGTGAAGTTTGTTATTTCAAGAATTATCCATTTATCACTGGGGGTTAAAGTAATATTACAGTCTTCTGTATTGCTTGGATCTGCTCTCACAGTAAGAAGTGTTTGAACACTTTCCCCGGGACAGACACTTGCCTCAATACTATTAAGAGAAAGATTAAGGAAGGTACTCTTTTCGGCTGAAAAACCTGCCAGTGGCAAAAATGAAAAAGCAATTATTCCTACTAATATAGGAATCAGGACCCTTTTCATTTCTTCCTCCTCCAACTCCCCGCATTTAAGAAGAGTTAATTTTAGTCCTTATAGATAAATTATAGCACTTTTTGAATCCCCGTCTACTCCTTTCTTCCTTAATTTTCTTTTTATATGCTTAAAGGTAAGAAGAGCCCAAAAACTTAGAAAGAGAAAGGGTTAATGTAAACCAGTCTTTGGAAATTCTACAAGTTCAGTGTCAATTTTTAAGTTAAACATCCTACAGAATAAATTAGAATTTGATTACCTATGATTACATTTTCACTAATAAATTAGGCATTAAAAGATATAATGTGAAGAGATAAACGATGATATTAATAAATATTCAAAAGATTATAACGTTTGATGAAGATATAATCTTAATGCATGATTTTATAAATTTTATTCAGGTTTATATTCTTTTTCGTCTTTTTGTAGACGTCTTTTATTGTTTTTTCCCAAATATTAAGAGGAATCTTTGGTGAAGGTATGAGAGGATCCAAATCCGGAAGTTTTGCCAACTCCAAAAGATACGGAATAACACCCAAGATATCCTTTCCTATCTTTTTCTGATAAACTGATATGAGTCTTTTTATTCCAAATTTTATATATTTTTCTTCTATTCCCATACACAAAAGTTCATCAGTTCTAAATTTATTTAGTATTACCCCTTTAACCCTCTTCCTTTCCTCTTCTTCTAAATAAGATAAAGTTCCGGGAATTGAATCTAAATTGTCAGTAACAAAAAGGATGGGAGCATCAGCGATTTTGGCTGTCTCCATATTGGCTATTTCAAGCAATTCACTAAAAGGCCCGAAACCAAAGAGCCTTGCTGGTCCCGAGCCTTCAATGCAGATAATATCATACTCTTCTGACAAACTTTCTAAAGACCTTCTTGCCCCATCTTTTATTTCTCTATAGTCTCCTTTTAATCCAACTGTTTGTTTTAAAATTTCCATGATAAAATCCTTCTTAGGATCAAAGTTTCTTTTAATACATTCGCCTTCCAGAAATATGTCAAATTTGCCATTACCCAAGGGTTTTATAGTATAGGGATTTATTCTATAATCTGGCTCTTGACCGGCAGCAATAGCTTGCAATACTTGAGCGTATCCAAATTAATTTACATAATAATATAGCAAAGAAAAGCGAAAATCAACTTACTTCTTGGTATGTTTTTATTTGAGGTGAGTTTGCATGTCTTGAGCTCCCAATGATGAGCCTGTGATTATTTTTGTATAACGGATCAACCTTTAGTAGAAAGAGAAATACACAAAGAAGTCCCGACTCTTGGAGGAATTTATAATAACCCCTCTAAAACCCAAGTTTAGAGGGGTTATTAAAGTTATTAATTACTCAAGTTTACTTTGCAGGTGGGGGGAGATAAACTTTTTTCCCTTTAACTTCCTTAAATGTAATAAGTGGAGGATCCGAAACTGGACATACAAAAGAGCATATCATACAGCTAAAACACTTGTCTTCGTCAAGTATAGGTCTTCTCTTTTCAGAATCCCACTGGATAGCGTCTGCTCCAGTATCATGGCATGCTATATAACATCTTCCACAACCTATACACCTATCAAGGTCATAGTTAGCCACTCCCTGCCTTGATAAATCAAATTCACTTGTTTCACAAATATTTGGCAAGGCTTTTCCAACAATCTCTTCAATCTTGTTAAAACCTTTCTCTTCCATGTAATAGGAGAGGCCCTCAATCATATCTTCAACAACCCTCTGTCCATACTTAATCACACTTGTGGTCATCTGCACTAAAGAAGCACCAGCAAGGAGAAACTCAACTGCATCTATCCATGTTTCTATTCCTCCACAACCAGCAAGGGGTAAGCCAAGTTCCTTTTTCTTTGCAAGTTCAACAATACACTTTAACGATATAGGTTTAATACAATGACCAGAGTATCCACTTATCGCTCCTTTACCAAATATATTTGGATAAGGTACAAAATCATCCAATCCAATTCCTGTAAGACCGCGGACAGTATTTATTGCTGTAATACCATCTGCGCCACCTTGTTTTGCATACATTGCGGGTTCAGTTATATCAGTAACATTTGCGGTGAGTTTAGCAAAGATTGGTATTTTTACTGATTCACGAACTATATGTGTAAATTCTCTTACAAGTTCAAAAGCCTGACCAACTTTCATTCCAGCACCCTCAACTGACATATGGGGGCATGAGAAGTTTAATTCGATCATATCTGCACCTGTATCTTCAACCATTACGGCAAGTTCTCGCCATTGCTCTTTACTAAACCCCATTATGCTCACCATAACAACATTATCAGGATAATGCTTCTTAAGCCATCTAATATCACTTAAATTATCCTCTATAGGTCTGTCAGTTATCTGCTCAACATTTTGTAATCCAACTAATCTTTTGCTACCGTAGCTGTAGGCATGCATCCTCGGTGAAGGGTTCATGGTTGGTCTTCCAAGGCTTTTATATGAAACACCACCAAAGCCTTTTTCAAAACCCCTCGCTATCATCTCAGCGGTATTGCTCACGGCAGATGATGATAGCATAAACGGATTAGGAAACTTCACTCCGCAAACGTTTATACTTAAATCTTTCAATTTACTCCCTCCTTATTGAATCTCTTCATTTAAAAATTTAATTATTGACCTTGCGGCTTTTTTCCCATCTCTTACTGCTTCGACCACCAAACCAGGACCATTAGCTATGTCTCCACCAGCATAAATGCCCTTAATAGAAGTTTCGAGGGTTTTCTCATCAACTTCTATTAAACCTCTTTCATTAAACTTTACTGAAGGTAACGCATCTTTAATTTCAGGGGAAGGACCCGAACCTATTGCAAAAATCACCATATCAACCTGTAATGAAAAATCTGTACCAGGAATCTCTTTTATGTTTGAAGGTGTAAAAACTCCAGGTTCAATTAACTCTACTTCACTTCCTCTGACACCAGTTACTACGCCATCCTTACCTATTATTTCTTTAACCTGGGATTGAGGTTTTATTATTACACAATTATCAATGGCTTCGTGAAGGTCAGCTCTATCTGCAGGGAGTTCTTCCATACTTTCAAGGGCTATACAATAAACTCTATTTGCTTTAAGCAACTTGCAGGTTACGCCTACATTCATAGCTACTGAACCACCACCTATAATAGCCACATTTTTATTCCTTACCATTTCAACAGTTTTTTCATTAGTGTTAAACGCTCTAAGGAACTCTCTAGCCGTTGTGACATTTTTTAAGTTAGCACCTGGGATATCTGCCTTATAAGGTTCAGTTAGGCCACAACCCACAAAAACTGCTTTAAATCCCTCATTTAAGAGATTCTCTATTGAGCCCTTTTCTTTCAGGGGAAAATTACATTTAATCTTTACTCCAAGTGATAGGACATCTTGTATTTCTCTATCGAGAAAATCCTCATCCAATTTGAATCTTGGTATCCCGTATCTAAGTACGCCTCCAGGTTTATCATTTTCTTCAAACACAGTAACATCATATCCTTCTTTGGATAGTTCAGCAGCACAGGTTAAACCAGCAGGACCCGAACCTACAACTGCAACTTTTATGTTTTTTTCTTTTGCCCTTGTAATTGGATTAAAGCCTATTTGCCATCCATATTCTATGAGAAAGCTCTGGATTTTACCAATCTCTATAGGTCTATCTATCTCTGTGTTTGCACAAGCTTCCTCACACAATTTATCCACAGGACACACTATTCCACAAATACCACCGAGAATATTATTCTCTTTCACCGTTTTAATGGCACCTTTAATGTTCTTTAACCTCAGTTTCCTTATAAACTTAGCAGGATCGACATCCGCAGGGCAAGCTTTAGTGCAGGGAGCATCATAGCAGAGTAGACACCTGTCAGCTTCATTGATAGCCTGGAAAAGTTCAAATCCCCTTTCAGAATAACCAAATTCTTTTTTTGTCAATTTCTCCCACCTCCAGTTTAAATTTGAGCTCTAAAAGGGGAAAGCCTTTTAGATACTTAAATTTTATTATATTTTATACCAGAATGTCAATTATTTTATAGCCTCTAAAATCACTTCTTCACTAATAAATAGGCATCAAAAGATGTGATGTGAAGATGTTAAATAGGTTAATATCTAAGAGAGGAGTTCCATCTACCATATCAATATCCTTAATGAACAAAAGGTTATCTTTAATTTTAACAAGTCGCACTATCAGGTATTTCAACTTTTCCCTCAATATCCTTTTCCTTTGTTGGCTGCATTGGTGCTTCTTTCGGCTCTTTAAATGTAGAATGAATAATACTAATAGGTTTGTGACATATCTTATTCATAATCTCCTCTCCCCTTAAATGTAATTTCAGATAATGCTTCGGGGATATATAAAGTTCGCAGAGCGTAAGTGGAGCAAGTTTGAGCATAGCTAAAAATGAAGCCAGATATCTGGCTATTATTGGAAGACCAACATAACTTCATTTCTTAAGTCTCTCTATTAGTTCCTCGCTTTTATAAACTTTATCGTATTTTTCTTTTCTGATTTCCTTGCTTGAAAGATCTATCTTTATTCTTTTTAGGAATTCTTTAAAATCTGGATTTTCATCTGCTAGTTTATTCATGGTCTCCCAATCTAATTCCTTCTTGTGTTTCGCTGGCAGGATGATTTCTGAGGAATCCGGATCATCAATATTTAATCTAATAATTCCTATACCAAAAGCAGCAGATAGTCTTTTAAGCTCAGATAATAGTTCGTCATCTTGATATAGATTTGCAGTTACTAAGTAGCCCTCATTTGCCCATGAGGAATTAGATACAGCCTGGAAAAAAGATTCTCTAAGATTGTGAAAACCAAGCTCTTTCTTAATTTCAAAAGAATATAAAATTACGGATGGAGAACCAACCTCTTTTGCAAAATCTATAATTTCACTTTTCCATTCTTCAATCGGGAAATATACTCCTACTATATCTGGATGAAGCCATTGAGCATATCTTCTTTTATTTGATTTTTCATGATATATTGTCTTAGTATAAACATTCATATATGTGTAAGCAAAATATGTCAGGAAAGGGTGCAACTCCCTTTCAGTATATCCTAATTTCTTAGGAGGTTTTATTTTACCTTTTTCTCTTTCTTCTATCTCTTTTAATTTATCTTCTGAAACAAGAGTCTTTAGAAAAAATTTTCTGGGTTTAGAATCAATTTTTACAAAAAGTGAATCTGGGTTATTCTTTATATCCACATATATCTGTGCACCAATGGTCCTCCATGGTGTTTTCCCCTGAGTGTCGCATAATTGATCATATCCTTTTTTTATCGCTATATCCCAAATCTCCGCTACGGTAAGAGGTCTCCTTTCTTCTTCAAGAATTTTTTGTGCTAACTCTTTAAATGTAAGTTTTTTCATGTTTCATACACCCTTTTTTAGTAATTTCACTTAACTGAGGTATATCTGAATTGTTTTTATCCTTCCTAATACATTTAAGATACGCCTCCATTTTAATTTTACTGATTCTCTCTCCTCTCATTACATAGGTGAACTTTATTTATTTTATCATTTTTAAATTAAAAGAGAGAATTTAAATGTGTATAAAAGTGGTGCCGGAGGTGGGAATCGAACCCACACGGGCTATTCACCCGAGGGATTTTAAGTCCCTTGCGTCTGCCTATTCCGCCACTCCGGCCTGACTTTTATGGAGGCGGCAGCCGGATTCGAACCGGCGCATAACGGTTTTGCAGACCGTCGCCTTAGCCACTTGGCTATGCCGCCTTCCCTTAAATTTATACCAAGAAATATGGGCTTGTTCAACCCTATGTTGTTATCATTGTTTATTTTTTCTCGATCTGGTCTTTGAAGTAGGCATAGAGGGCATCGTAAAGGTAGAACTCCTTCTCCAGTGTTTCGTAATCATCCTTTGTTATCAATCTGTAACCTCTTCCAAAAACATCGAGGGCAATGGCAAGAGGTGAGGGATTTTCAACATCTGTATCTGCTTCCCTTACAATCTGCTGTATCTTTTTGAGTGCAGGGTCGTCAAGTTTGTACTTCTCCATGAAGGCATCAAAGGAGCATTTACCATCGTGATGGCCCAATTCAACACCCTTCATATCAAAGGGAATCCCATCTTTTATTGTTTTTGGATCGGTATCCCTTGGTACAAAGACAAACTCTGCATCAGGATCAATAAACCTCTTGATGAGCCATGGACATGCAACTCTATCCACATGAACCCTTTCTCTTGTTACCCACTTCATATTTGCCTCCTTTCAAACTCGAGATTTTAACAGGGTAATATTATTCCCATAAAATATTTTTGTCAATTAGGTGGTTTGCTTATTGCGTAACAAAGTTGGGAGTCTGGTGTATATATGGGCGAAGGAGGTGAAGCATGAGTAGAAAACTTTTGATAGGGCTAATAATCTTAGGACTGGTGATTTCTTTAGGAATAGGAGGTATTTACGCCTACAATGAAATGGGTAAGAATTCGTTGGATAAGGGTCTGAACCTAACAGATGAGCAGAAGGAAGAGATAAAGGGAATAATGGAGGATTTAAGAGATAAGGTAAAACCTGTTCTTGAAAAGATTAAGACAGCAAGAGATGAAGAAAGAGCTGTTCTTGACGCAGAAACTTTAGATGAATCTAAGCTTGAAAACCTCATCAACAAGAACATCGGTTACATAAATGAGATTATGGGCTTAAGAGAGGACGCCTTTGTTGAAATTGAAAAGGTGTTAACACCTGAGCAGAGGGAGAAGTATCTTTCATCTCTTGGTTTCCTTACAGGTAGATACATAAGAAAAAGAGAGAAAAACCCTGCAGAGGAGAGACTAAGGAACAGAATAAGAGATTGGTTGCTTCTTGCAAAGAAACTTAACCTGACAGAGGAGCAGAAAGAGACTCTTAACGAGCTTATAAGGGAAGAAAGGGTAAAGTTTGTAAAGTATGAGATAAGAAAGAAAACAGGATTTCTCATTAAGAAGCTTGAACTTACAGACGAACAGAAGGATAGCTTCATTGAAATGATAAAGACAGAAGCAGAGAATGAGAGAGGAATCTTAAAGGAGCTTAAGGAGAATGCAAAGAATGAAAAAGAAATTGTTTCAAAGGACCCCCTCGATGAGACTGCTCTAAGAAACTCCATTTCAACTGTAAGGGCAAAACTGAATGAAGTTCTATCTTTAAGAAAGGATATGTACCTTAACATCGTACATCTTCTCACTCCAGAGCAGAGAAAGAACCTTCCAACATCCATATTCTTCCTCTCTCCGGGTATGGTTAGGTAAGTAGTTAATATAGATTAAAGGGGCTCAAATTGAGCCCCTTTTTCTTTTTTATGATAAAATTTTATGCATGAAAAGATTTTTTGTTGATTCACATGTTCACCTTAGTATGAATGTTTTTGATGAAGATAGAGAGGATGTAATAAAAAGAGCAGGTGAGGTTAATATAAAGTATTTTCTAAACATTTCCTATGATAGAGAGTCCTCCTTATCTTCAAGTGACATATCAATGAACAACCCTTTTATTTTCTCCTCCATTGGTTTTCATCCTCACGATGCAAAAGAGTTCGTTGATGAAGACCTTTCTCTTTTTAAGAAACTTATAGAAAAAAACAAAAAGATTGTTGCCATAGGAGAGATTGGGCTTGACTATTTCAGGAATCTTTCACCAAAAGAAAAACAAAAAGAGGTTTTTGTTAGTCAAATTGAGTTTGCCATTTCCATGAACCTTCCCATAGTCATTCATGAAAGAGATGCATTCCCTGATGTTGTAAGTATTGTGAGAAGGTATAAGGGGAAGCTAAGGGGAGTTTTTCATTGTTTTAATCATGGACCAGATAGAATGACGGAAGTAATAAGGATGGGCTTTTATATTGGCATAGGCGGACCCCTAACATATCCAAAGAACGATAGGTTAAGGGAGGCAGTTAAATTTGCACCCCTAGAGAGAATTCTTATTGAAACAGATTCACCCTATCTCCCACCTCAGGGAAAGAGAGGAAAAAGAAATGAACCCTCCTTCATGATAATAACTGCTCACGAAATTAGCAGGTTAAAAAGGGTGTCCATGGAGAAGCTCATGGAGGTAACAACAAAAAATTTTGAGAATCTATTTAGTGTGAAACTTGTTTAATTTGCTATAATTCCATCTGGAGGTGAAAATGTTTGCAGTAGAGATCAAGAATCTGGTGAAGGATTATGGCAACATAAGGGCTCTAAAAGGGATTAGTTTTAATATAGAGGAAGGAGAAATCTTTGGTCTAATTGGCCCCAATGGTGCGGGGAAGACAACTACCTTGAGGATTATTGCAACACTTCTTTCACCAACTGAGGGAGAGGTAAAAGTTTTTGGATATGATGTTAGAAGAGAAGGAGACAGAGTAAGGGAAATTATAAGTTATCTTCCAGAAGAGGCCGGAGCATACAAGAACCTTACAGGACTTGATTATATAAGATTTATGGCTTCCCTCTATGCAAAAGACGAAAAAGACACTAAAGAGTTTGTTGAGAGGGCATTAGATATTGCAGACCTTGGTGGAAGGATAGGAAGTAAAATTTCCACATACAGCAAAGGTATGGTAAGAAAGCTTCTTCTTGCAAGGGCTCTTATGACTTTCCCAAAACTTGCAATCCTTGACGAGCCCACAAGCGGACTTGATGTAATAAATTCTATTGAGATAAGAAAACTTATAAGGGATTTTACAAAAAGGGGTGTAACAGTGCTTCTCTCCTCTCACAACATGCTTGAGGTGGAGTTCCTCTCAGATAGGATTGCCCTAATTGATAAAGGGGAGATTTTGGAGATAGGTAAACCAGAGGAACTTAAGGAAAAATACAATGCAAGAAATATAGAGGAAGTGTTTATGGGGGTGGTGAAATGAGAAAGTTCCTTGTACTTCTTAAGAAGGAGATTAAAAGCCTTTTAACCCCACAGATGCTTATTCCCCTTGTTATAATGGTTGTCCTTTTCTCAGTTATGGGAAAATTGATTGGAAAGGAAGCAGCAAAGGTAAAGGAGCCAAAAGAGGTTCTTGTAATAGATAATGATAATACCTCTTTATCTACTGAGGTGATTGAGCTGATGAAGGGGGTAAATTTAATCCCTCAAGTTCTAAACAATGTAGAGGTTCAAGAGGGACTTGATGAAGCTAAAGAAAAAGGTATAGATACATTAATTGTTATTCCTGAGGGATTCAAGGAAAATGTTGAAGAGTATAAAAAGACCCACATTGACATCTATACAGTAATGAGGGGTCTCAGTATGTCAACCTTCTCTAAATCTGCTTCTACAAAAGCCCTTATCTCCATTATAAGTGAGGATATATCAAAAAGGTACATAAAGGAGAAGTTCAAGGATGTGGACCCTGAGATTATACAGAGACCGATTGAGGCAAAAAATTTTGTAATTGTAAAAGATAGGATGGTGGAAGCACCCCCAGAGATGATATCAGCTGCAGTTACCTCTCAGAATGTTTTCATTCCCATAATACTTATGTTCGTAATAATGATGTCTGCCCAGATGATTGCCTCAGCGGTTGCCATGGAAAAAGAGAACAAAACCCTTGAGACACTTCTTACCCTTCCCATAAAGAGAACGCACATTGTTATATCAAAAATGCTTGGAGCAAGCCTTATTGCACTTCTCATGTCAGTTTTCTATATGTACGGAATGAAGAACTATATTGGTCAAATGTCGGGCATGGGAGGAAGTGCCTCAGTTTCATCAAATATTTTAAGAGAACTGGGTTTAACCTTTACTCCAGGAGCATACGCTCTGTTAGGAATCTCCCTCTTTTTTGCAATTCTTTCTGCCCTGTCCCTTGCCACAATTTTAGCTGTTTATGCTGAGGATGTTAAGAGTGCACAGACTCTCCTTACACCCTTGATGGTTCTTCTTCTTATACCTTATCTACTCTCTTTCTTTACAGACTTTTCATCCCTCTCTTTAATTGCAAAGGTCCTGCTCTTTTTAATTCCATTCTCGCACCCATTCCTTGCCTCAAGATTCCTTTTATTTGGAAACATAAATATGGTAATTTTCGGTATTATTTATATGGCACTTTTCTCTATTGTCTGCATAATTATTGCCGCAAAGATATTCTCTTCAGACAGAGTCCTTACTGCAAAACTAAGACTTAAGACAAAATCCCTCTTTAAAACAAGATTCAGGATTTAAGATTTGAACAAAACCCAGAGATTCTGGTCTATAATTAAAGTATGAATATAGTTGATGGAATAGTAATAATTATTCTTATATACGCCGCCTTTATTGGATGGAGAAGAGGGATACTAAAGACAGTTCTTTCCATAGCTGGTTTCTTTGTTGCAATTTATATAGCCTATAAATTTTCTCCTCAATTTACTGTCTATCTTGAGAAAAATTTTTCCATGGTCACAAGCATTAAAAACTACCTTTATACCCATTTGAACCTACCACCTGAAACAAAAATAGTTTCAGCAGATCCAAACAATCTAAAACTCTACATCTCCACCCTTCCCGTTCCTCAATTCTTTAAAAACTTCCTTAAGGAAAATATCCCACTCCTATCATCCTTTGGTCCAAACCAGACAGTCTACGATGCCTACCTCACTCTGCTCGGTATAACCATCGGAGAGGCTATTTCGTTTCTCATACTCTTCCTTGCCTCTCTGATTGTGGTCTCCATTCTTAAAGCTCTGCTTGTAGGAGGAATACACAAGGTTCCTGTTGTTGGAACATTGGACAGAACTTTAGGTTTAATATTCAGTGTGGCTCTATACCTTTCCATCCTCGTCTTTCTTGTATTTCTGTATTCCAATCTCTTTTTAAAGATACTCCTTCCCAATTCAAATGTTGTTAAAACCATAAATTCCTCCTACTTTGTAAAGTGGGCTCAGGAAAACATGGATATATTTAAATATCTTTTGTCTCTTGGTGTTTCAAAGGTTATGGAGTTTATAAAATGAAGAAAATTCTCATAGTTTTTATAATACTTTCATTCCTCTTTATTCCAGGGAGGGTATTTGCAGGTGAAAAAAAGGTGAAGGTTTTACTTTACAAAGATCCAGCCTATGTTGAAATTGATGGGAATGTAACCGTTTCTGTTTTTGGAGAAAACTTCCCCCTAAGTTCTCTCTTTATCTATCAGGAGAAGGAGGAGAAGGGAGATCTGAGATTGAGAGTTGGTGTTTTTGTGAATCTTAAAGATGCCTTAAATTATGCAGTTTCCATTAGGGGAAAGATAAACTCAAAGAAGGTTATCATACTGAAAAGGGAAGGGAAATTTAATGTGGACATCGGGAGCTTCAACTCTCTTGAAGAGCTTGAAACATTTAAATTATTATATAAAAGCATAATACCCTTCTCCATGAATAAAGAAGTTTCTGGTTTTTTTGTATCTTTAGATGATGGAAGACTTTCCTTTGAAGTAGAGAGGAAGGAGCTTGAAGGGGATTTCTCCTGTATACACGGAAATGAAGGCTTTGTAAAGATAAATGGAAGAAGATACAGAGGAGAGATTAATATTGTAAAACATACATTTTCTATCTATTTTATAAACAAAGTTTCCCTTGAGGATTATGTTAAAGGTGTTGTCCCGTCAGAGATGCCAGAGAGTTTCAACATTGAAGCACTTAAAGCTCAGGCAGTGGCGTCACGCACATATGTGCTTTACAAAATGAAGAGCGGGAGCCTCTATGATGTTACATCAACCCCCGATACTCAAGCTTATCTTGGTATGGACAAAGAAACAGAAAAGACAAATAGAGCTGTATCTGAAACTGAAGGTGAGGTTTTAATGTATGGCGGGAAGATTATTACAGCAGTTTATCATTCAACATCAGGTGGTTTTACAGAGAACAACGAGAATGTCTGGCACTCCTCTCCAGTTCCTTATCTTAGAGGAGTGGATAGTCCATACGAGGAAAGGTCTCCACATTTTAGCTGGACAAAGTATGTTACAAACTATAGAGTGCAGATGGTTATAAAAAAATACATAGAAAAGAATGATCTTCCCTACATTGGAGAGGTGCTGGGGTTTAAAGTTTTAAAGAAAGGGGTCTCACCAAGGGTAGTTCTTATAGAAATTATAGGGAGATTTGGAAGTATAACTTTAAGAGGTACCACCTTCTCCAATCTGTTTGGATTAAAAAGTACATGGTTTACATTCAAATTTAAAAGATATAAAGTTCCCTTTGTTCACTCTTTTCTCTCTATGGTTGAAAGGACCCCATTTTTTAGAGGGACAATGAACAAATTTGTTGGATTCTTTGCAGCATATGAGGAGAAAACCTATAGAACAGAGGGGGTCCCGCCAAGAAGATGGGATATAGTTGAATTTGATGGAAAAGGATGGGGGCATGGAGTGGGAATGAGCCAGTGGGGGGCAGAGGGCTTTGCTGAAAAGGGATGGAATTATAAGGAGATTTTGTCTCACTTTTATCAGGGAGCAGAATTGGTGAAACTAAATGAAAACTGAGCTTTTTGACTTTCATCTTCCAGAGGAACTTATTGCTCAGGAACCTGTAAAAGATAGAGATAAAGCAAAACTTCTTGTTTTAAAGAAAGCAGGAGAGATAGAACATAAAATTTTTTATGAGATAGTCCATTATATTAAAAAGGGAGATGTTCTTGTCTTGAACAACACAAAGGTTATAAGGGCAAAGATAACTGGAAAATTTATGGATACAGGCGGGAAATTTGATGGGCTGTTCTTAAAAGCAGGAGAGGGGTGGATGGAGGTTATTGTAAAAAAGGCAAAAAGGGCAAGAGCTGGAAGGAAAATAGTTTTTAAAGACGGAACAGTGGGGGTGGTAAAAGAAATCCTTCCTGAAGGCAAGAGGGTGGTAGAGCTTGAAGGAAATGTGGATGTAATGAATTTTATTGATAGAGTTGGAGATGTACCCCTTCCACCCTATATAAAATCTATGGGCATAAAGGAAGAGGATTATCAGACTGTTTATGCCAGAAAGAAGGGCTCCCTTGCCTCTCCCACAGCAGGACTCCACTTTACAGAAGAGCTCCTTGAGAAAATCAAGAGTATGGGGGTTGATATCCTTTACGTAACCCTTCATGTTGGATTGGGGACTTTTAGACCTATAAGAACTGAGAATATAGAGGATCACGAGATGGAAGAAGAGTGGATTGAGGTTTCACCCGAAGTGGTAGAAAAAATTATTAAGACCAAAGAGAGGGGAGGAAGAATTTTTGCTGTGGGGACTACAGTGGTAAGATCCCTTGAAACAGCGGGACTTTCAGGAAAATTTAAACCCTTTAGAGGTTACACAAATTTATTCATTAAACCCGGTTTTAAATTTAATGTTGTTGATTCTCTAATAACAAACTTTCACCTTCCAAAGACAACCCTTATTGTTCTTGTCTCTGCTTTTGCTGGAAGAGAAAAAATTATGAAAGCATACAGGGAGGCTGTTAAAAAGAAGTACCGGTTCTTTTCTTTTGGAGACGCAATGTTAATAATTTAAATGAAATTTTAACTTATGTAAAATATTTAGAATATTGTAAAATAAAATTGGTGAAAAGGATAAAAATTGTAACTGATAGTGTTTCTTGTATTCCAAAAGAGATTATAAAAAAACTTGATATTAAGGTGGTTCCTTTCTACTTTAAAATAGATAACAAGGAATATAAAGATGGTATTGACATAGATACGAGGGATGTGTATAAATTTGTGGAAGAGGGATATCCATTCAGAGCTTATCCTCCAAAAGTGGAGGATTTTTTAAATGTTTTCAATAGTTTAAAAGAGAAAGTAATTTTATGTATCACTCTTTCCTCAACATTTAGTGCCTGTATAAGAAATTGTAAAATTGCAAAAGAGATGGTCAAAGATAAAAAAATAGAAGTTATTGACTCTCTGAATGGGGCAGCAGGGGAAGGGTTATTAGCAATCTATGCATCCAGATTGTCAGAAAAAGGGAAAAAGTTAACTGAGATTGTCAGTTTGACAAAGAGATTAGCAACGAGAATAAAAACAGTGGTTATGCTTGACACAATAAAATATGTCTTTAGAACTGGAAGAATACCTAAAACTCTTTCAAACTTTGGATCCCTTTTTTCCTTAAAGCCAATTCTAATGTTGCACAACGGAAAAATTAAGCCTGTGAAACTCGTAAGAAATAAAGATAGAGGAATTCAAAAACTTTTAGAAATTTTACTTAGAGAGAAAGAGCCTCTTCATGTTGTAGTAATGCATGCAGATGACGAAATTGAAGGAAGAAAACTGGTTAAAAAAATAAAAGAAACCGTAGCAGTTAGAGAAATATTTTTAACTGAATTCACTCCGATAATGGGATTTGCTACAGGAAAAAAACTTATAGGGGTATCTTTTTATTCTGAGAGAGGTGAATTATGATATTAAAGATAGGGATAATCGTTTTAAGTTATTTAATAGGTTCACTCTCTTTTGGAATAATACTTAGTAAACTTCTTAAAAAGAAAGATGTAAGAGATAAGGATTTTCCCGGAGGGGCTGGAAGTATAAGACAATTCGGGTTTTCTTTTGGGGCTTTAGTTGGCCTTCTCGATATCCTTAAGGGGACGGTTGTAGTGTATATTGCTCTAAATTATGGAAAGAGCGACATTGTTCTATTGCTTTCTATACTCCTGTCTCTTATACACATCTCCGAGCCCACGAGACTAGGCATGATCTCGTATGCCGTCTTCTGCTTGA
>CBFDTJ010000029.1:0-16860 GCA_965612865.1 uncultured bacterium | reverse complement strand
AATGATACGGCGACCACCGAGATCTACACCTAAGCCTTCGTCGGCAGCGTCAGATGTGTATAAGAGACAGAAAGGATTGTGGTTGAGGGGTTAAGTAAAACCGGGAGAAAAATCAAACTCACGAAAGAGGGGCTATCTGCAGTAATAATTCAACACGAAATTGACCACCTCGATGGCATCCTCTTTATTGATAGGGTAAAGGATATAAGAAGTTTGAGAATAGAGGAAGAATACGAAGTACCTGAAGAATTGTTAAAAAAGGTGGCATGAAAATAGTTTTTTTTGGATCAGATGATTTTTCTCTTCCATTTTTAAAGGAATTACTGGAAAAAAATAAAGAAATCTCTCTTGTGATAACAACACAGGATAAACCCAGAGGAAGAGGAAAAAAAATACTTCCAAATCCTGTAAAGGAACTCGCAAAGAAAGAGAAAATCCCTGTTGTGGAAATCAAAAAATCCAGTGATATGTATGACTATCTTGAAGATTCGCTCTGGGATCTTGGTATTGTGGTATCCTTTGGAAAAATTATACCCGGTGAGGTGATAAATCTATTTAAAAAAGGAATAATAAATGTTCATCCATCAATACTGCCAAAGTATAGAGGACCAAATCCTATAAGATGGCAGATTCTCAATAAGGAGAGTGAAAGCGGTGTAAGTATAATGAAAATAACAGAAGGGGTGGATGAGGGAGATGTGTTAATGATAAGAAGGATTCCACTTTCAGGAGAGGAAACATACACAGAACTAAGGGAAAAATTAATCTCTGTTGGAAGAAAAACTCTTATTGAAGCTTTAGAAATTATTGAAAAGGGAAAGGATGAATGGAAACCACAAAAGGGAGAGGTAAGCTATGCTCCAAAATTTAAAAGAGATTTTGAAAGAATAGATTGGCATGAAGATGCTAAGAAGATAAAACGAAAGATTCTTGCTCTTTCAAAAGAACCTGGTGCATATTCTATATTTAGAGGTAAGAGATTAAAGATTTTAAAGGCAGAGATTGAGGAAGATGAATCTGGAAATCCGGGGGAGATTATCTATGTTGATAAAAACAGATTTAAAATTGGGACAGGTAAAGGGGTAGTTATCCCTCTAATACTAAAACCAGAGGGGAAAAAGGAGATGGATGTGAAATCTTTCATAGCAGGTTACAGACCAAAATTAAGAGAAAGGTTTGAATAAATTAAGAAATAGTTTATATTTAAAATATATAGACACACGAGACGGAGGAGAGTTTGGTTTTAAAAGAGGGAGATAAAGCAAAGAATTTTTGTCTTAAAGGGTTTTCTCCTGACGGAGAAGAGGGAACATTCTGTCTTAAAGATTTTTTGAATAAGGGTAAATTCGTTATTCTCTACTTCTACCCAAAGGATAACACATCTGGATGCACACTTGAGGCAAAAGATTTTAGAGACAACATGGGTAAAATAAAGGATAAGGCTTTTGTTATTGGTGTAAGTCCTGATAGTATAAAAAGTCATAAAAATTTTATGGAAAAGCACAAACTCAATTTTTATCTTCTTTCTGATACAGAAAAAGAGGTAATGAAGGGGTATGGAGTCTATGGAGAAAAGAAGATGTATGGCAAGGTTAGAATGGGAGTTAAAAGATCAACATTTATAATATCAAGTGAGGGAAAATTGTTAGAGCCTGGATCAATGTGAGAGCAAAAGATCATGTAGAAAAAGTCATTGATGAAATTAAAAATTTAAAGACTTAGGAGGTTAATATGTCAGTTCCTATAGGACCAAAGGTAAGAAAAATAGAGGTAAATATTGTAATTCAGAACTATGTGGTAAAAGGAAAGGTAGCAGTTCCTCAAAACATGAGATTTTCAGATGCAATAAACAGATTTCTTAAGGATGTCAACTTTATCCCTGTTACTGATGTGGAGATTAAAAGCACAATGCAGACCGAGAAGGTGGCGAAAGCTGACTTCGGCCTTATAAATAAATCTCTTATAGTTGGAATTTTTCCTACTGAAGAGGGTGTATAACTTAAATTAAATATCTTTGATCTATCTTTCCAATACTCTCTGGTCTTTCTTTGAGAGTGACATCTAATGTTATGTGCTTCTTCTCTCTGATTATCTCAATTTTAACTGTATCGCCAACCTTATGTTCTCTTATGTATTTGGTAAGTTCCTGAACCGTTGTGACTTCCTTACCATCAAATTTTGTTATTATATCAAACTCCTTTAAACCTGCTTCAGCTGCTGCAGTGTTTGGATAAACTTTTAAAACAAGGACTCCTTTACTCACAGGAAGCTTCTCCCTTTTGGCAATGTCTTCGTTCATTGAAACACCACCAATACCAAGGAAAGGCCAGACAACCTTACCATACTTGTTTAAATCAGAAACAACCTTTACAACTGTGTTGGAGGAGACAGCAAATCCTATACCCTGAGCACCACTCTTTATGGCAGTATTCATTCCTATAACTTCTCCTGCCATATTAAGGAGTGGTCCACCACTATTACCAGGATTTATTGCTGCGTCAGTCTGTATAACTCCAACAAGAGTTCTTCCATCTTCAAAAGATAGGGTTCTCTCAAGAGCAGAAACTACACCTGATGTCACTGTATGATCAAGACCATATGGATTTCCAATGGCAACCACCATTTGACCGACCTTGAGTTTTGATGAATCGGCAAAGGTAAGATATGGTAAATCCTTTGCTTTTATCTTGAGAAGAGCCACATCTGAAGATGGATCTGTCCCAACGACAAAGCCTGTAAATTCTCTACCATCTGATAAAGTTACAGTTATATCTTTTGCATTTTCCACAACATGATAGTTTGTAACTATATCTCCATCCCTGGAGATTATAAATCCAGAACCAAGCGCTGGAGCCTCATATGTGAAAAAGAAATCTGATACCAGCTGTTTAGTGGATATTCTTACAACCGCGGGACTTGCCTTCTGTGCCACATCAATTATCTGGGATTCCTCCAGCTTGATAACCTTTGTCATATCTATAACCTGTGTTGTGGTAGAACCCTGATTGTTTGAGCTCCCTGTCACCTGTGGAAAATATTTCATTGTAATAAAAGAGCCTACGCCACCACCGACTAAAGCGCCAATTAGAAATATGATAATCCATAAAACTATACTTGGTCTTTTGTAAGGTCTATACTCCTCAAAGCCGTTCATCTTTTTTGCCTCCTTTTCTAAATAGAGTATTTAAAAACTCCATTCCTTATTATACACCTACAGATTAAATTTGTTACTAAAGACTAGATAGCATAAGGAGTAAAAGAGAGATTTTGATCTATCGCCTATTACCAATAAAAGAATCTAGAGAATTACTTAAAAAATATTGAGAGGATGAAGGCAAAAACGAGGGCAGGTAAAAAATTTGATAGCTTCAGCTTCTTAAGCCTCAGTATGTTTAACCCAATTCCAATTATTAAAACACCCCCAACACCTGTAATCATATTCACGGTGTGAGGAGTTAGAAGTGTCTTCACCAAAGATGCACCAATTGTTAATCCTCCCTGATAGATAAGTATGAAAATTGTGGAAAAAAGAACACCAATACCAAGAGTGGAGGAAAGGGCAATTGAAGTTATCCCATCAAGGATGGATTTTGTATAAAGAAGTGTAGCATCGCCAGTGAGACCTTCATTTATAGCTCCAACAATGGTCATTGATCCCACACAAAATATAAGCGATGCAGTGATAAAACCTTCTGTAAAAGAACCTTCACTTCCTATCTTTCTTTTTATTTTCTCCCCCACTCCTTCAAGAAAATCTTCTATCTTTAGAATTTCCCCCACAACTGCTCCAAGAATCACAGAAAATACCATAATAATTATGTTGTCAGTTTTTAATGCAAGCATAAATCCAAGAGCAAGTGATGAGAGACCAACTCCCTCCATGGCAATTTTTTTAATTCTGTCTGGAAGTTTATTACCAATGAACAGGCCGAACCCGCCTCCCACAAGAACTGTAATAATGTTTACGATTGTTCCCTTCATATAAAAGAAAGGAGAGCGTATTACACGCTCTCCATCTCCTCTTTTTCTTCCTTCTTTTTCTTCTCGTTAACCCTTACATTGTCATAATCTGAAAAGCCTGTTCCTGCAGGGATTAAGCTTCCAACAATTACTGCCTCTTTAAGACCTTCCAGTGTATCAGTCTTTCCAGCAATGGCTGCCTCTGCAAGAACCTTTGTTGTCTCCTGGAACGATGAAGCAGAAAGGAATGAATCAGATGAAAGTGCTGCCTTGGTAAGTCTCAATAGAAGCACTTTATAAGTTGCAGGTTTCTTACCTTCAGCTCTAACAACTCTGTTCTCTTCTTCAACCTCTGTTCTTTCAACTTCCTGACCTGGATAGAACTTCGTTTCTCCTGGCTCAATTATCACTGCTTTTCTCGTTAACTCTCTAAGTATTATCTCTATGTGCTTGTCGTTTATATTTACGCCCTGTCCCTTATAAACCTTCTGAATTTCCTGAAGTAGATACTGCTCTGTATCTCTAATTCCCTTTACCTGGAAGAGCTTATGTGGATCAAGAGGTCCTTCAGTCAATCTATCTCCTGCCATTACAAAATCTCCATCTTTAACTCTTAAACTCTTACCGTATGCAACAGAGTAAGTTGTTTCTTTGCCCATTAATTTTAAGACAATGGTTTCTTTATCAAGGGATAAAATATCCTGAACTTTTTCCAATTTTACTTCCTTAAGTGCCTCTATCACTTCTTCGTCAAGATCAGCATCGTATATCGTAGTTTTTGCGTTAATATTTACAAGCTTCTCAAGGGCATCTATCAATGTAGAGTAAAGCTCAAGAGCCTTTGTCTTTGATCTTGGAGTAACTATTATCTTTCTTGAATCCTCTTCATCTTTTATCCTTACATAACCTGTAACTTCTGATATTATGGCTCCACCTTTTGGTTTTCTCACTTCAAAGAGCTCTTCAACTCTTGGCAAACCTGTGGTTATATCCTTTGCTGCAACTCCTCCTGTATGGAAGGTTCTTAAAGTTAACTGGGTTCCTGGCTCTCCTATGGATTGAGCAGCTACAATTCCTACTGACTCTCCCACATTTACAAGTTTCCCTGTAGATAGATCTCTGCCATAACACTTTGCGCAAACTCCATTTGGTGCTTTACATGTGAAAACTGATCTTATCTTTACTCTCTTTATTCCTGCTTTCTTTATCTTCTCCACTGCCTCTTCGTCTATCTCTTCTCCCTCTTTGAGAATAAGCTCAGATTCCACAGGAATCTTTATGGGAAATTCGGCTATTCCATTCTCCTTAACCTTCTTAACAAGCTCTACAGTTATAAATTCTCCCTCTTTAAAAAGGAGTCTCTCGTCTTTATCAAATATGTCCTGTGAGAGCCATGCTCCCTCCGGGATTTCATCACCAACATTAAATATTATCTCTTTCTCTGATGGAGTATAAATATCCTCTGCGGCGTATCTACCAAGAATTCTCTCTTCAAGTGTCTCAATGACTCTCTGACCTTCCCTGATTTCCTCTACATAGACTCCTTCTGGGAAGTTTCTCACCCATACTTCTTCAATCTCCTTCTCCTCTATCTCCTTTGCAAGTTCCTTTGTTATTTCCTGATCCTTCTTTACAATAATATCTCCGGTCTTTGGATCAACCACATCTCTTGCTGCAATCTTTCCAACTATCTGCCTGTACAAAGACTTAATAATCTTATTCTCTATTTTAAGTGGTCTTACAGATATCTCGCTGCAATCTTCGTATTTTACAACTACCTTATGGGAAACATCTGCAAGTCTTCTTGTAAGATAACCAGCATCTGAGGTTTTAAGCGCAGTGTCTGCAAGACCTTTTCTTGCTCCATGAGTTGAAATGAAGTATTCAAGAACTGAAAGTCCCTCTTTAAGATTTGACTTTATGGGGAATTCTATAATTCTTCCAGATGGATCTGACATAAGTCCTCTTATTCCAACCATTTGAAGTATCTGCTCTGGTTTTCCTCTTGCTCCAGATGCTGCCATAAGGAACAGGAAGTTGAATGGATCGTATGTTACAAATATCTCCTGCTTCAATTCCTCAACAGCTTTAAGCCAGACTTCTATGGTTTTCTTGTATCTTTCTTCTTCAGAGAGAAGCCCTTCTTCATAGAACTTCTTAATCTTTCTTTCCCTATCCTCTGCCTTTCTTAGAATCTCTCTTCTCCTCTTTGGAATTATCATGTCGTCCATGCCTATGGTTAGGCCTGAAAGGGTAACCATTTCAAAACCAAGTTTCTGGACCTCGTCAAGCAATTCTGCAGTTTTTTCAAAACCATATCTCTTAAACACCATGGTGAAGAGTTCATTTATACTCTTCTGGTCAATAAGTTTATTAAAGAATGGGAATGTTGGATCCTTTAATACAGATTGAATGAGCTCATTAAACAGCACTCTGCCCACTGTTGTATCCTTTATCCATTCTCCATTCCAGTAAAAATCTATCTTTGAATTGAGCTCCACTTTCTTTTCTTCAATTGCTGCCCTCAAATCATCAACAGTATAGAACTTAAGACCCTCCCCCTTTGCTCCGTGTTTTATGAGTGTTATGTAATAGCATCCAGCAACTACATCCTGTACAGGAAGTGTAATGGGTCTTCCGTGTGCTGGGGATACTGTGTTATATTTTGAAAGCATAAGATATTTTGATTCAGTCTGTGCGGCAATGGAGAGAGGAAGGTGTATTGCCATCTGGTCTCCATCAAAATCTGCGTTGAATGGAGGACAGACAAGAGGAGAAATCTGAATTGCCTCTCCATCAACAAGAACCGGTTTGAAAGCCTGTATACTCATTCTGTGAAGGGTTGGTGCTCTGTTCAATAGAACCACATAATCTTTAACTGTATCTGCAAGAACCTTCCACACATTGCTATCAGGTTCCTTTACCGCTCTCTCTATCATCCATTTTGCATTTCTTAAGTTTACTGCAATTCCCCTTTCCTCAAGGTCGTGCATGAGGAAAGGCTTAAAGAGTTCAAGAGCCATACTTTTTGGAACACCACATTCATCAAGTTTTAAATTTGGTCCGACAACTATAACACTTCTTCCTGAATAATCCACTCTCTTTCCAAGAAGGTTCTGTCTGAATCTTCCCTGTTTTCCTCTTAAGATATCTGATAGAGAACGAAGAGGTCTGTTGTGAGAGCCAATAATTGGATGAGTTTTGTGGGAATTGTCAAGCAGCGCATCCACCGCTTCCTGAAGCATCCTCTTTTCATTCTGTAGCATTATGTCTGGTGCATTTACTGCTATAAGCTTTTTCAACCTGTTGTTTCTATTGATAACTCTTCTGTAGAGATCATTCAAATCCACTGAAGCAAATCTTCCTCCTTCAAGGGGAAGGAGCGGTCTTAAATCTGGCGGAATAACAGGTAAAACTGTAAGAACCATGTATTCTGGTTTGTTTCCTGAATTTATGAATGCTTCAACATAGTCAAGTCTCTTCATCGCATGGAGCTTTTTCTGTTTTGAGCTGGAATCTCTAATTTCTTTTAAGAGTTCATCTCTTAACTTTGGAAGGTCAAGCCCTTTAAGTAAATCAAGAATTGCCTCTGCTCCTCTCTTTGCTACAAAATCGTATCCTGACTCCCTGTACTCTCTATACTCCTCCTCTGAAATTACCTGCTTGTCTTTAAGCGGAGAGTTTCCTTTATCTATGACCACATAGGATGCATAGTAAACAATTTTTTCAACATCAGTTTTTGATAAATCAAGAAGGATAGGTATTATGCTTGTTGCCCTGAAGTACCATATATGTACAACAGGAGCAGCAAGATTTATGTGACCAAATCTCTCTCTTCTAACCTTTGAGGAGGTAACCTCAACTCCACATCTTTCACATACAAGTCCTCTATATCTAATTCCTTTTAATTTTCCACAATGGCATTCATAATCTCTTACAGGTCCAAAAATTCTCTCGCAGAAGAGACCATCCATTTCTGGCTTAAAATTCCTATAATTTATGGTTTCAGCCTTCTTTACCTCTCCATGAGACCACGAAAGAATCTCATCTGGAGAGGCAAGAGAGATCTGAATTGCCTGAAACTTTTTTTCAGTCAAAAGCTCACCTCCTGTTATTCCTTACCCTCTTCGCTCTTTTTTCTCTTTATTATCTCTTCTGCAATTCTTGCTGGCACTTCTTCATACTTTGCAAATCTTGCTGTGAAATATCCTCTTCCCTGAGTTAAAGATGCAAGATCCAATCCATAGGTAAGCATCTCAGCCTCAGGAACGAGGGCTCTTATTATTGATATTCCCTTCTCTGAATCCATGCCGAGTATCTTTCCTCTTCTTGTGTTGAGATCTGAGATTATATCTCCAAGGAAAGATTCTGGAACTCTTATCTCAACCTCAAGAACCGGTTCAAGAAGAACTGGCTTTGCCTCTGCCATTGCCTTTTTGAAGGCCATTGAGGCGGCAATTTTAAAGGCAAGTTCAGATGAATCTACAGGATGGTATGAACCATCATAGAGAACAACTTTAACATCCACGACAGGATAACCGGCAAGTATTCCTTCCTTCATTGTTTCCTTAATTCCTTTTTCAACAGCTGGAATGTACTGCTTTGGAATTGCTCCTCCAAATATCTTATCCACAAACTCAAACTCTTTTCCTCTCTCAAGAGGGCTTATTTCAATGAAACAATGACCATACTGACCATGACCACCGGTTTGTTTCTTATATTTCCCTTCTGCCTTGGCAGTTCCCTTTATTGTCTCTTTATATGCAATCTCTGGCTTACCTAAAGTAACTTCCACTCCAAATTTCCTTGCAAGCTTCTCCACCATCACCTGAAGGTGCGTTGCTCCCATACCTTTTATGAGAAGCTGTTTTGTTACATCGTTTCTTTCAACAATAAATGTGGGATCATCAGCGGTAAGCCTGAATATGGCCGTGCTCAACCTGTCCTCGTCTTCTTTTCTCTTTGGTTCCACTGCATATGAAAGAACTGGCTCAGGATACTTCAGCCAGTCATACTTCACCTTAAAGTTAGAATCGCAAAGAGTATCTCCTGTAAGGGTATGGTTGAGTTTCGCAATAACTCCCATATCTCCTGCGAGAATCTTATCTGTCTTCTCCTGATTCTTTCCCCTTATGAAGAAGAGGTTTGAAACTCTTTCTTCTTTATCTTTATCTATGTTAAGGACCTTCATGTCACTTGTCAGTTTTCCAGTGTAAACCTTTACAAAGTTAATCCTTCCCACAAAGGGATCAGTGAATGTCTTGAACACAAGACCGGAGAATGGTTTTTCTGGATCAATACTGTCAACAACAACCTCTTCTGAATTGGGCTTTTTACCGTAGCGCTTCTCATCAAGGTATGGTGGAGGAAACTCATCTATAATAAAATCAAGAATCTCTTCTGTTCCCATATCAGATACAGAGGAAGAAACAAGGACAGGGAATATCACCTTATTTTTTATTCCTTCTTTAAGGCCCTTCTTTATATCCTCAGGAGAAAGGTCTCCTTCATTCAGGTATTTATCTAATAGTTCCTCGTCGTTCTCTGCTACTTTCTCCACAAGTTCATTCCTGTACATGTCAAATTTTTCCTTCTCAGAATCAGGAACATCAACTTCTTTTACATTTCCACCTTCAAATATCTTTGCCTCTCCTGTGAGAAGATTTATAAAACCTTTAAAGTTCTGCCCCTGACCAATGGGAAGGATAAGGGGGACGACGTCTGAACCAAAGAAATCTCTAATACTGGAAAGTGCTTTTTCAAAATTTGCATTCTCTCTATCCATTCTGCTTACAACAAAACATGCAGGAATTTCTTCCTCTTTTACAAATTCCCAGACCCTTTCAGTTCCAACTTCAACACCTGAAGAGGCATCTACAAGAACGACAGCACCTTCTGAAACCCTTAAAGCACCCCTAACCTCTGCAAAAAATTCAAGGAATCCAGGGGTGTCAAGGATATTTATCTTGTAATCTTTCCAGAATATGGGAATCAGTGATGTAGAGATACTTATGTGTCTTTTCACCTCCTCTGGCTCAAAATCAGATACGGTATTTCCCTTATCAGTGCTTCCCTTTTTATCTATCGTCTTTGAAACAAAAAGCATAGATTCAACAAGACTTGTTTTTCCAGCTCCACTGTGAGATACAAAAGAAACATTTCTAATTTTAGAGGGTTCTAATGTTTTCATTGATTCACCTCTTTTTTCTTAGTTTTTTTCCTTCTTGTTGGAAGAAAGAATTTTGGTTCCTTCTTCTCTTCTTTTTTCTCTATAGGGGGAATTGTTTTTACTGAAATACCAAGTCCCTTAAGTTCTCGTATTAGAACCTTGAAAGACTCGGGTATTCCAACCTCTTCTATGTCTCTTCCCTTTACTATAGCTTCGTATGCTTTTCTTCTTCCCTCTATGTCGTCGGACTTTACTGTAAGCATTTCCTGAATCAGATGAGCTGCTCCATAACCTTCAAGAGCCCAGACTTCCATTTCACCAAGTCTCTGACCTCCGAACTGAGATTTCCCTCCAAGAGGTTGCTGAGTTACAAGGGAATAAGTTCCCGTGGATCTCGCATGAACTTTATCAAGAACAAGGTGGTTCAGCTTCATAAAGTATGTGTATCCAACAAGAGCAGGAGCAAGGAAAGCCTCACCTGTATATCCATCATATAGAATCTCTTTACTATTCACATTGAAGCCAGCCTTCTTGAGCATTTTCTCTATATCCTTTTCGCTCAAAGAAGAGAAAATTGGAATCTCTGCTCTGAACCCCATTTCATATGCCACAAGTCCAAGCATGGCTTCAAGGACCTGCCCTATATTCATTCTTGAAGGAACAGAAAGTGGAGAGAGGACTATATCTATTGGAGTTCCATCGCTTCTAAATGGCATATCCTCCTCAGGGAGTATTGCTGCAACAACTCCTTTGTTTCCGTGTCTTCCGGCCATCTTGTCTCCCACCATTATCTTTCTCTTCTGTGCCACAAGGACTTTCACAAGTTTATTTATTCCAATGGGAAGTTCGTCACCTTTATCCCTGGAATAGATTCTTGTCATTATTACAGTTCCAAATTCACCAGGTGGAAGTCTTAAGGAAACATCTATAACATCTCTTCCCTTCTCACCAAACATTGCTCTCCATATCTTTGATTCAGGAGAGGTGTCCACTTCTGTCTTTGGTGCAAGCTTTCCAACAAGTATATCTCCAGCCTTTACCTCCGCTCCTATTCTTATTATTCCGTCTTCATCAAGATTTCTTAAGTCAACTTCGTCAACATTGGGAATATCACGGGTTAATATCTCAGGACCTGCGCGGGTATCTCTTACAGTAGTCACATACTCCTTTATATGAATTGAGGTATATACATCATCCTTTACCAATCTTTCGCTTATAAGAATAGCATCCTGATAGTTGTATCCTCTCCATGGAAGATATGCAACAAGGAGATTTCTTCCGAGAGACAGAATCCCATCCTTTATTGCCTGTCCATCAGCAATGATCTGTCCCTTCTTTACCTTTTCCCCTTTCCTAACTATGGGCCTTGAGTTTATACATGTGTCCTGATTTGATCTTTCAAATTTTTTGAGTTTATATATCTTTTTCTCTTTACTGCTACGAACTACAATCTTATCAGAAGAAACTGCCTCCACTTTACCATTTATTTCAGAGATTACCACACTTGGATCGTGTCTTGAAACAATCTTTTCCATTCCAGTTCCTACAAGTGGAACTTCTGGAAATAGCAGGGGAACTGCCTGTCTCTGCATATTGCATCCCATCAAAGCTCTGTTTGCATCATCATGTTCAAGAAATGGGATAAGAGATGCTGAAACAGAAAATACCTGAAGTGGTGATACCTCTATGAAATCAATCTTTTCAAGAGGTATCTCAACAATATTTCCCTGATACCTTCCAAGGGCTATTCCATCATTTAAAAGATTACCTTTATCATCTTTAAGAAGTTCTCCTTTTTTATTAACAGGTGTGTTTGCCTGGGCTATATAGTATTTTTCTTCCTCACCAGCTTCAAGATAGACAATCTCTTTAGTTATCTTTCCTTTCTTTACCTTTCTGTAAGGAGTTGTTATAAATCCATACTCATTTATTTTAGAAAATACTGTAAGGGAGTTTATGAGTCCAATATTCTGTCCCTCAGGAGTCTCTATAGGACATATTCTACCGTAGTGGGAGGAATGAATGTCTCTTACCTCAAGTCCTGCAGTCTCCCTGGTCAAACCACCTGGTCCCATAGACGAAAGTCTTCTCTTGTGAGTAAGAGAAGAGAGAGGATTTGTCTGCTCCATAAATTGGGAAAGCTGTCCTGTTCCGAAGAAACTCTGAAGGGCTGCTGTTATTGGCTTTGAATTTATAAGATGTTGAGCTGTGTATCTATCCTCTGAATATGTACTAATTCTACCTTTGGCAACTTTAACCATTCTTAAGAAACCAAATCTCATATTTACTTCAAGGAGTTCTCCCACTCCTCTTACATGCCTATTTCCAAGGTGATCTATGTTATCAAGTTCTGCCTCATTATTCTTTATCTTTACAGCATGTTTTATTATTGCCACAAGATCGTCAAAAGTTACCATATTATCTTTAAGATTGAGACCGAACTTCTGATTTATTTTGTGTCTTCCAACATCTGATAAGAAGTTTCTCTTTTTATCAAAGAACATAAGATTTATAAGATTCTTGGCTGATTCAAAGGTTACCCTCTCACCAGGTCTTAACTTTCTGTAAATCTCAATTATTGCATCCTTCTGTGTTTTATTTGGATCCTTATCAACAGTCTTAATTATGATTGGATCCACCATTTCCTTATATATTTCAACATAGTGTATGCCAAGGGAAGCTATATGATCAAGTTTTTTTTGGGTAATTCTTTCTTTTTCTTTATAGATAACCTCTCCAGTCTCTGGATCAAATATATTTTCAGCAAAGGTGGCTGGAAGCAATCTATCTGCATCAAGTACACCTATTTTAATCTTTCTTTTTTCCTTAAACATCTCGAGGATTTCATCATCTGTAAGTTCCTTAAAGACTCTTAGAACAGTTGGGAAGTAGAGTTTTCTTGAACCCTTGTTTAGTCTTACAACGATTGTGCCACTGGTTTCAACCTCAAAGATAAACCACGTTCCTCTTTCTGGAATTAATCTTGCTTCAAAATGGACTCTTCCCGAATGAGCAGATGAAGGAGTGGTAAAATATACTCCTGGTGCTCTTATAAGTTGAGAGACAACCACTCTCTCTGCTCCATTAAATATAAAAGAACCATGAGGGGTAATGTATGGAATCTCTCCTAAAAAAACCTCCTGTTCTTTTATCTCTCCACTCTTTTTATTGATAATCCTTACCTTTGCCTTGAGATTCCCGGAATATGTGAGTTTTCTTTCTTTGCATTCCTCAACTGAAAGCTCTGGTGGAATAACTTTTGGATCAAAAAACTCAAGCTCCACCTTTGGAGTTTCAATCGGCGAAATCTCCTCAAGAAGCTTTGGTATTTTTTCGTTTATAAATCTGAAAAAAGATTCCTTCTGGAATTCAAGTAAATCGGGAATCTCAGGCTGAAATAAAAATTTATTGAAGTTTTTAACTTCTTTTATCTCCATATTGTCTCCAGTTTAAAAGGGAAAGAACCCCGATAATCGGGGTTCTATTTAATCTCCACTGTAGCACCTACAGCGGAAAGTTTATTCTTGATTTCCTCTGCCTCGTCCTGGCTTATACCCTTCTTAACAGGGTGAGGTACTTTGTTGCAGATCTCGTTTGCCTCTTTGAGGGAGACACCAAGAACCTCACGGAGAACTTTAATGACCTGGATTTTTGCCTGACCAACACTGGTCAAAACAACATCAAAGGTGGTTTTTTCCTCTTCCTGTGCTGCTTGTTGGCCACCGCCACCACCTGCTACTGGCATTGCCATTGGCATTCCAGATACACCAAATTTTTCCTCGAGAGCTTTTACCAGCTCTACGAGGTCAGTTACACTCATCTTTTCAATTGCCTCTAAAATTTCTTCTTTAGTCATTCTTTCCTCCTTTTATGCTTTTTTATCTTTTATCTGATTTAAAACAAAGACCAACTTCGAAACAGGATTCTTAAGAGCAAAGACAAGTCTTGCAAGAGGAGCCTTTATTCCCCAGACAAGCTTTCCATAAAGCTCCTGCATAGAAGATAGGGATGAAAGTTCCTTTATATCGCTCTTGGTTAATTTAAGTGTTCCAAGGAATCCACCCTTTATATCAAAGTTTTTCCTGTGAGATTTCTGAAAATCATCTACCACTTTCATAACAGGGAACGGATCTTCGTATCCGAAAACAACTGCTGTGGGTCCGGTAAAAATGTTATCATCCACTTCAAAACCTTTCTCTGCAAGTCCCATCTTTAAAAGGGTGTTTCTGTAAACTTTGAGTTCTCCTCCGTTCTCCTTAATGCTACGCCTTAAGCTGGAGATCTCTGATACAGTAATTCCGCTGAAGGTAGTGAAGAGTAAGAGCCCTGCTTTTTCTGCCTTCTCTTGAAGTTCCTTTACAAGTTCTCTCTTTCTTTCCCTTGTTATCATAACTGCCTCCTAAAATTAAAATATCCTTCCACCGAAGGACAAGAAGAAACCTATTTCCCAATTTCTCCTGCCTCGGTGGGCGAAAACCTCATTAAGCTTTTAAAAAGCACCCACTTTCTCAGGCAACTTTTTTAATTTCGTTTAAAACCTTTTGAACGTCAAGTTTTACTGAGGGACCCATAGTTGGAGAAAGATAAATAGACTTTATAAACTGGCCCCTCACTGCTGCTGGCTTTGCTTTAAGCAAAGCCTCAAGTAATGCAACAAGATTCTCTTTAAGTTTTTCTTCAGGAAAGCTTACCTTACCTATGGAAACATGAATGTTTCCAAGTTTATCCATCTTAAATTCAACTTTTCCCTTTTTAATCTCCTGAACAACTCTTCCAATGTCCATGGATACTGTTCCAGCTTTGGCATTGGGCATAAGACCTCTTGGTCCAAGAATCCTTCCCAGTTTCGAAACCATGGGCATCATGTCTGGAGTAGCAACAACGGCATCAAACTCAAGCCATCCACCTTGAATCTTCTTTATGGTCTCCTGATCACCAATGTAATCTGCACCTGCCTCCTCTGCCTCCTTTGCCTTCTCACCTTTAGCAAAGGCAAGAACTCTCTTTGTCTTACCAACTCCATGTGGAAGAAGAACAGAACCTCTGACACTCTGATCAGATTTCTTGGGATCTACACCTAACTGAATATGAACTTCCACGCTCTCGTCAAACTTGGCAGATTTGAGTTCTTTTACAAGCTTTACTGCTTCATCAAGGGTATATTTTTTTCCTTTCTCAATTTTTTCTAAAAGTGCCTCATATCTTTTTCCCATCTTTTTCACCTACCTTTCTACCTCAACACCCATACTTCTTGCAGTTCCTTCCACTATTTTCATAGCTGCTTCAAGTGATCCAGCATTGAGATCTTTCATCTTCTTCTTTGCAATCTCTTCAACCTGTTTCTTTGAGAGTCTTCCGACCTTAACTTTGTTTGGCTCACCTGATCCCTTTTCAATCTTTAATGCTTTCTTTATAAGTGCAGAAACTGGTGGAGTCTTTATTTCAAAAGTAAATGACTTATCTGCATATACAGTTATAACAACTGGAATAAGAATTCCATCCTGGTCTTTTGTTTTCTTGTTGAATTCATTACAGAACTGCATAATATTTACACCTTTCTGTCCAAGAGCAGGACCTATTGGAGGTGCCGGGGTTGCTTTTCCAGCAGGAATCTGTAATTTTATTATCGCCTCAACCTTCTTAGCCATAATACCTCCTTATTATATCTTCTCTAAGTGTACAAAGTCAATCTCAACAGGTATATCCCTGCCGAAGATTGACAATCTCACTATGGCTTTTTCCTTATCCTCAAATATCTCTTCCACCTTACCTATCATCTGATCAAAAGGTCCGCCTATCACCTTAACAGTATCTCCTATGGAGAATGTAAGTTGTGCTTTCGCTTCCTCTATTCCAATTCTATCCATAACTTCTCTTACTTCCTCTTCAGTAAGTGGAATGGGTCTTCCTCCACCACCAACGAAACCAAGAACACCTGGAGTATTTCTAACTATATACCATGACTCATCGTCCATTATCATTTCCACAAGTATGTAACCTGGATATACCTTTTCTGGAACAATCTGTCTCTTTCCGTCTTTGAGTTTTACCTTCCAGTCCACAGGAACTTCTACTCTGAAAATCTTATTCTGCATAGAATAGGTTTCTATCCTCTGCTCGAGGTTTTGTTTGACCTTCTCTTCCATACCAGAGTAGGTGTGAACAATATACCACCTTTTCTCTTTCTTTTCTTTCTCCACAACCTTTTCCTTACTCATACTATATTGTAGTTACAAGTCTTAAGAGGTATGCAAATACCGAATCAAGAATTCCAATATAAACAGCCCAGAATACTATAAATATAAGTATCGTAACAAAGGATGCAATGAGCCTTTCCTTTGTAGGCCAGCTTGTTCTGTGTATAAACTCTACCTTTACCTCTTTTAAGAAATTCGAAATCCTTTTAAATAAACTTACCTTTTTACTCATATTAAATGGCAGGCCCGGAGGGACTTGAACCCCCAACACCCGGTTTTGGAGACCGGTGCTCTGCCAATTGAGCTACGGGCCTTTACTTCACCTCCCTGTGAAGGGTATGCTTCCTGCAGTAAGGACAATACTTCTTTAACTCCAATCTCTGGGGATCGTTATTCTTGTTTTTAGTCGTTGTATAGTTTCTTCTTTTACATTCAGTACATTCAAGAGTAATTATAACTCTCATCTTCCACCTACTCTATAACCTTGGATATAACTCCAGCACCAACAGTTCTTCCACCCTCTCTTATTGCAAA
>CBFDTJ010000028.1:0-16902 GCA_965612865.1 uncultured bacterium | reverse complement strand
CTTCATCTATTCCATACTTTTTCCCCTCTGTTGAATTTAATGGAGAGATTCTTATAGATGGAGGAGTTTACTCGCCGCTTCCTCTTGAACCTTTGGTTGAGGTGAGCGATGTAAAGAAAATTATTGCCATAGTTCATGAGCCTTTTGGAAAGTGGAAAGTTTCATCAACCTATTCATTCCTTCACCCTTTCAATGCTTTAATTGAGAATGTTACAAGGAAACTTGTAAAAAAAGAGATGGATAAATGGAGTAGAGAGGGAACTTACATTTTTAAATTTAGAGATAGAGAAATTTTTCTTGTTTATCCAGAGGAGGAACTTTCAGCGGTTCTTGATTTTAGTGAAAAAGCCATTAACAGGAATTTAAGAATAGGGGAAGAGACTTTTGAAAAAATAGGTAAAGATGTTGTAAAATTCTTGTTAGGAGATAAGAGTGAATCTTAAAGGAAAGAGTTATTATATGATAATTAAAAAACTTACAAAATGAAGAGGAGATTTGATTTTAGAATTGTTTTAATTTTTGGTTTTATCATTTTTATAATCATTGGGTTAATGAACAAGGAGTGGTTTGAGGTCTTAAAGAATGCTGTTCTTATCTGTTTCTCATGCATTGGAATAGATTGAAGAAGCGCTTCACGATTTTCACCTTAAAAGGAAAAATACTTATACAGACACTCTTTGCTGTGTTTTACAATCTTCCATTTCTTTCAATGTATTTAAAGAGAGTGCCTATGCCGGTGCTTTACTGCTACTCCTGTCCCCTTGCAACAGGAGCATGTCCTGTTGGAACAATTCAGCATCTCCTTATTGTGGGTATGATACCTTTTTATACAATAGGAATCATTTCTCTTATCTTTATTTTCTTTGGAAGGTATACATGTGGTTATATGTGCCCCTTTGGTTTTTATCAGGATTTACTCTTTAGGATAAAGACAAAAAAGATAAAACCAAAAATCCCATATCTAGTTTATTCAAAGTATGTTTTGATAGGTCTTGTTGTTATTGGATCCATTATCTCCCATGAAACACTATTCTGTAAAATTTGTCCAGCAGGGACATTAACTGCGGGAATTCCCCAGCTAATTATAAAACCTGCCTTAAGAGCCCTTGCAGGTACACTGTTTTATTCAAAATTAATAATTCTGATACTCCTGACCATCTGGTCTATCTTTGAAGAAAGACCCTTCTGTCATTATTTCTGTCCTCTCGGTGCATTTATAGGATTCTTTAACAAGGTTTCATACTTCCAGATAAAGATGGATAAGGATAAGTGCATAGATTGTGATTTATGTAGAAAAGCATGTCCCTTCGATATAAAGGTTTACGAGGATTTAACCAATCTCAACTGTATTAGATGCGGTAAGTGCATAGAAGCTTGTCCCACAGGCGCTTTATCCTGGGGCGTAACAAACAAAATTCCCCCTGTGGTTATAAATCTTAACAAGAAGAATTAAAGATAGATCAATAGATAGCTTCGTTAAACTGGAGATAGACTCGTATATGGAAGCAAACATAACAGGGGTTTTAGCTCTGGGTTGCTTCTCTAATATATACAGAGATATCTTTTTAGTTCCCAGTCTGTTACGTGGATTCTAAAGTCATCCCACTCTTTCTTCTTTGCATCCACGAGCTTTTCTATAATGTGTTCTCCAATGGTTTCTACAAGTATAGAATCCTTTAGAAATTCTTCCATTGCTTCCATTAAATTCCCGGGAAGAGTTTTTATTCCCATTCTTTTTCTATCTTCATCTGCTAACTCATAGATATCTATATTTGTTGGTTCTTTGGGGTCAATTCTATTCCTTATTCCATCAACTCCAGCAGCAAGCATTAAGGCAAAAGCAAGATATGGATTTGCGGATGGATCAGGAGAGCGAAACTCTACCCTTGTTGCTTTTCCTCTTGCTGCAGGAACTCTTATTAGGGCAGATCTGTTTCTTAGGGCCCAGGATATATACACAGGTGCTTCATATCCAGGCACAAGTCTCTTGTAGGAATTGACAAGTGGATTTGCAATAAAGGATATCCCCCTTGCATGTTTTAGGATTCCCCCGATAAAGTACAAAGCTTCATCTGAAAGTTCAAATTTTCCATTTTTATCATAGAAGATATTCTCCCCTTTTTCATTAAACAGGGAAAGATGAGTATGCATACCTGAGCCATTTATTCCCCTAACAGGTTTAGGCATAAATGTTGCATGAAGGTTGTATTTGAGGGCAATTGTTTTTGTTACAAGTTTGAAAGTTACCACATTATCTGCTGTTCTTAGAGCATCGGAGTATCTAAAATCTATCTCATGCTGTCCCTCTGCCACTTCATGGTGCGCTGCTTCAACCTCAAACCCCATGCTCTGAAGGGTTGTTACAATTTCCTCTCTCACTTTCTCTCCAAGATCCCTTGGAAGTAAATCAAAGTAACTTCCGCTGTCGTGCGTAATTGTTGTTGGGTTTCCCTCTTCATCTCTCTTAAAGAGGAAAAATTCTGCTTCAGGACCCGCATTCATTACATAGCCAAATTCTTTTCTAACCTTCTCCATTTCTCTCTTTAAAATGTATCTTGGATCACCAAGAAAAGGGGTTCCATCTGCTTTCTTAACATCACATATTATTCTTGCCACAGGACTTCCAGCTGTTGTCCATGGAAGTACAGAGAAAGTATTTGTATCTGGAACAAGGAGCATATCAGATTCTTCAATTCTTACAAACCCCTCAATAGATGAACCGTCAAATAGAACTCCATTATCAAGTGCGTTTTCAATTACAGAGACAGGTATCTCGACATTTTTTGGTATTCCCATTATATCTACAAATTGCAATCTTATAAATTTGATTCCTTCTTCATCAACCCTTTTGAGGATTTCTTCCTTTGTCATTCTCCTACCTCCGTTTTTCACTTATTTTACCAGTAAAAATTAGTTAGTCAACAAAATTATGTATAATTATTTAATGAAAAAGAGCTGGATACATTTCGTACTTATATTTATAGCAGTTGTGTCTGTTTCCTTTGCGGCAATATTTATAAGATTCTCCTCTGCCCCTCCCTTAACTATAGCCACATTCAGGCTTGGAATAAGCTCTATTCTTATTCTTCCCATTTTTTTACTATACTCAGAGAAAAAATACCAAAAAGAGGATATAAAGTTATTTGTACTTGCTGGTTTCTTTCTTTCGCTTCACTTCTTTAGCTGGATTACATCGCTAAAATATACATCCATAATGAATTCAACAGTGCTTGTAACCACAAATCCGCTATTTGTTGCTATCTTTTCATACATTCTTTTCAAAAAAAGAACGGATAAAAAAACGATAATTGCAATAATTATATCCATTCTTGGTTCCTTCCTTATGTCCTACAGCGGAAGGTTCTCGTCAGGGAAAGCCTTTGGTAATATACTTGCATTGCTCGGAGCGGTTTTTGCCTCCCTCTATCTTATATCTTCCTCTGTTTTGAGAAAAAGATATAAACTTCTTGATCTTATCTTTCCTGTTTACACTATAAGTTTTTTGTTTCTACTTCTCTTCTCGTTTTCCTTAAAAGTTCCCCTTTTTGGATTTCCTTTAAAAGAATATACTCTCTTTTTTCTCCTTGCCCTTATCCCTCAGGTAATAGGTCACTCTATATTCAACTGGTCACTAAAATTCTTCTCCCCTACATTTATAGCGATAACAATTCTTGGTGAACCCATAGGAGCTACACTTCTGGGAATTCTTTTCTTTAGAGAAACACCCTCTGTTCTTGACATAATAGGAGGAATTCTTATTATTTCAGGAATACTAATTTCGGAAAAGGGGCTTGACAAATCCTAAAATTTGTATAATTATTCATATAATATGAATAATTATACTAAAGAAAAACGGCTGAAACTTATTGAAAGGTTTCTAAAGAAGAAAGAGATAAGAAACCAGGAAGAACTGGTTACTCTTCTAAAGAGGCGCGGATTTAAAGTCACTCAGGCTACCGTTGCAAGGGATTTAAAAGAGCTTGGAGCTGTTAAGGTAAAGAAGGCTGGAAGATGTTTTTATAAAATACCAGATGAGGATTCAGAAAAACTTTTAACAAAGCTAAAGGTATCCTTTAATAATTTTGTAAAAGATATTAAACATACAGATAACCTTATTCTTATAAAGACAACCCCTGGAAGTGCTACAGGAATTGCAAGACTCATTGACGAATACGATATTAAAGGAGTTCTTGGAACAATAGCAGGTGATGATACTATTCTTGCAATTTCAGAGAAGAGCAAGGTTAATAAAGTTTTAAAGGTTCTTAAAAAACTAAGGGGTGAGAAATGAAAATAGGAATCTTTGGTGGAAGCGGTTTTGTTGGCCAGGAGCTTATAAGGATACTCACATCTCATAAAAATGTTGAAATAGCTTTTGTGACTTCAAACGAGTTTAACGGCAATGTCGTATCCAGTGTTTTCCCAAATCTCCCACTTAACATTAAGTTTATTTCTCACGAGGAAGGAAAAGAAAGAAAGGTGGATTTCTGCTTCTTAGCCCTTCCACATACAAAGTCGGCACCGTTTGCAAACCACCTGTATAAGAAGGGGATCAAGTTCGTTGATTTATCTGGTGATTCAAGGTTTAGAGACAAAAGAGTATTTGAGGAATGGTACAAAGTTAAACACCAATCTCCAGGATACTTAAAAGAAACAGTTTATGGACTACCAGAAATTTTCAGGGAAGAGATAAGAAATGCAAGTATCGTTGGAAATCCCGGTTGCTATCCAACCTCTGTTATTTTACCTCTCTACCCTCTTATAAAAAACGGAGTGGTAAAGGAGGACACAATATTAGTTGATTCTAAATCAGGTGTGACAGGTGCTGGAAGAAAACCAAAGGAAACCACCCATTTTGTTAATGTTTATGAGAATTTTAAGGTCTACTCTCTTGGTAGAAGCCACAGACATGTTGGAGAAATGGAGTACATCCTTAAAAGGAAAGTCTATTTTACTGCATCCCTCTTGCCAATAAGAAGAGGAATTCTTTCAACAATCTATTTTAAATTGAAAAAGATAGGGGTAATGGAGAAAATTTTAACAGAGTTTTATGGGAAAGAAAAGTTTGTAAAACTTTATCCTTCAGGTTCCTTTCCCCAGATTAAAGATGTGGTTTATTCCAATAGATGTGATATAGGTTTTTTGGAGGAGGAAGATTTAGGAATTATAGTTTCTACTATAGATAACCTTGTTAAGGGTGCAGCAGGTCAGGCAATTCAAAATATGAATATAATGACCGGTTTCAGAGAAGATGAAGGTCTAACTGAAAGAGGTATATCTCTGTGAGGATAGTAGTAAAGATTACAGGAAAATTTATTGAAGGAGAAAACCTTCCTATCTTGGTTAAGAGAACAAAAGATGAACTTGATAAAGGAAATGAGGCTATTATTGTTCACGGTGGAGGAAAAGAAATAACAAAAGAGTTCGAGCTAAGGGGGATAAAATCAAGATTTATAGAGGGTTTAAGGGCTACTGATAGAGAGGATATCCAGTTGATAGAAATGATACTCTCTGGCAAGGTAAATAAGAGGATTGTATCTAATTTTCTTTCAAAGGAAATCCCAGCTGTTGGAATATCAGGAAAAGATGGAGGAATGGTCATTGCAGTGAGGAAGAACCCTGAGTTTGGCTATGTTGGAGATATTGTTAGTATAAATGTAAAATTGATTAATCTTCTATTAAAAAATGGTTTTGTACCAATTATATCACCTGTAAGTTATGGTACCCATGGAGAAACTTTAAATATAAATGCAGATACCTTTGCCGCACATATTTCTGTATCTACCCACTCCCAAAGACTCGTTTTTATTACTGATGTGATGGGAATTTTAGGGAAGGATGGATCAATTGTAAAGAGCATAACAACTTCAGAGGCTAAGAAACTTATAGATGAGGAGGTAATTGCTAACGGTATGATTCCAAAGGTAAAAGGTGGAATTTATGCTGCAAGGAATGGGGTTAAGGAGGTTATTATAGGTACTTTTGGGAATGAAATGGGCTTTGATATAAAAGGAACAATTATAAGGAGAGAAAGCAATGAAGAAAGTTAAAGGATTTTTATTTTCAGGTGTTCATGCTGGTCTTAAAAGGAAAAGAAAAGATGTAGGTTTAATTTATAGCTTGAGTGAAGCTTCAAGCTTTGCCGTTTTTACAAAGAATAAGTTTAAAGGTGCACACATCCCTGTTTCAAAAGAGCATCTTAAATCTGGAACATCACGCGCAATCATTGTTAATAGCGCCAATGCAAACACGCTAAATGGAGAAAAAGGCATAAAGGATGCCATGAGAATGACAGAAATTACAGCTAAACTTCTCAAATTAAACAAGGAAGATGTTCTTGTTGCATCCACTGGTGTTATAGGAGTACCTCTTCCAATGAAAAAAATAGAGAAAGGAATCAAGCTTGCAGTCAGCTCCCTAACTAAAAATGGAACTTCTGATTTTGAGGAAGCCATAATGACAACTGATAAAGTGAAGAAGGAAGCCTCAACCTATTTTAGATATAAGGGGAATGAGATAAGAATCCTTGGCATGGCAAAGGGTTCAGGTATGATAGAACCCAATATGGCTACGATGCTTGCATTTATAGTGACAGATGCAAGAATTGAACTTGATGTTTTAAGAAGGATGCTAAAGTTTTGTGTAAATAGAACTTTTAATCGAATAAGTGTTGATGGATGTATGAGTACCAATGATTCTGTTTTTATAATGGCAAACGGAAGATCTGGAAGCCCCAGGATAGATAGAGGTAAGAGTTTTTACATGTTTAGAGATGCCCTCCTTGAGATTTGTAAAGACCTTAGCTTTCAGATAGTTAAAGATGGAGAGGGTGCTACAAAGGTTATAAGGATTATTGTAAAAAATGCAGAGAGTGAATCCTTTGGGAAGGATGTAGCAAGAAGAGTTGCAAACTCAAACCTTGTAAAAACAGCCATATATGGTGAAGATCCAAATTTTGGAAGAATTATTGCAGCCATTGGAACGTTAAGTGATAAAGTAAGAGAGGATATAGATGTGTCTGTTGGAGAAGTAATCATTATTAAAAACGGTAGAGTTGTTGAATTTGATAGAAAAAGAGCAAAGGAAAAATTGAAAAAAGATACAGTGGAAATCATTATAGACCTAAAGGACGGGAATAAAGAAGTGGAGTTTCTAACCTCTGATTTAACAGAGGAGTATGTTGTAATAAATTCAAGATACACCACGTAAGAGGTGAGATATGGATGTAAAAGAAGTTACAGAGAAGTATCATTTAAATGTTTATAAAAGGTTTAATCTAATATTAAAGGAGGGAAAAGGGGTAAAACTTTTTGACGATAAAGGAAGAGAATATATAGATTTCCTTTCAGGTATTGGAGTTAACGCCCTTGGTTATAATCACGAGATAGTTATCTCAGCTCTGAGAGAGGGGATAGGAAAACTTCTTCACGTATCAAATCTATTCTATACAGAGGAACTTGCTCACCTATTAAAGAAACTTTCAGAAGTTTCTGGCTTACCGAAGATATTTTTCACAAATAGCGGGACAGAAGCCAATGAGCTTGCCATAAAAATGGTTAGAAGGTACGGCTCATCTAAGGGAAAGTTTGAAATTATTGCCTTAAAGAATAGCTTTCATGGGAGAACCATGGGCTCTCTTTCAATTACAGGGAGAGAAAAATATCATAGGGGGTTTAAACCGCTCTTAAATGGTGTAAAATTTGTTCCACTAAACGATAGAAACGCATTTTTAGATGCTTTTACACCAGAAACTGCTGGTGTTTTTCTGGAGACTATTCAGGGTGAGGGAGGAATGAGAGTTGTTGACAGAGACTACATTTCATTCGTGAGAGAATTCACTAAGGAGAAAGATGTTTTGCTTGTCATTGATGAAGTTCAAACAGGCATGGGAAGAACAGGAAAGTTCTTGAGTTTCATGCACTTTGATATAAAACCAGACATTGTAACAATGGCAAAAGCTCTTGGAGGTGGACTTCCCATGGGCGCTGTGCTTACAACAGAAAAGGTGGCGGAGGTTATGGATTATGGTTCCCATGGATGCACTTTTGGAGGAAATCCTCTTATTGCAAAAATCTCTCTCTCAGTCCTCGAATTTATATCAAGGAAGGAGTTTCTGTCAGAGGTAAATATTAAGGGTGAGTATCTTAAAATGAAGCTTACCGAGAAACTCAAGGGAATACCATTTGTTAAAGGTATCGGGGGAATGGGCTTGATGGTTGGAATATACATTGATGAATTTAAACCGAGAGAGATTGCAGAGAAAATTTTGGATAGAGGAGTTATTGTTGGAACATCAGGGGAAGATACAATAAGATTACTTCCTCCTTTAATAATTAATAAAGGAGAGATTGATAAAGGAGTTGAGGTAATATCCAGTGTTTTAAAGGAGTTATCATGAACAAAAAGGTAGTTCTTGCGTACAGTGGGGGACTTGATACATCTATTATACTTCACTGGCTTTCCCAGAAAGGTTATGAGGTTATAGCATTTGTGGGAAATGTTGGACAGAATGAGGATTTCGATGCTATAAAGGATAAGGCATTAAAAAGTGGCGCAAGCAAGGTTTATGTTGAGGATTTAAGAAAGAGATTCGTTGTTGAATTTATATTCCCAGCTCTTATGGGGAATGCTATTTATGAAGGAAGATATCTTCTGGGAACTGCTCTTGCAAGACCCCTTCTTGCCCAAAAGCAGATAGAGATTGCAGAGAGAGAAGGAGCAGAGTATGTTTCTCATGGAGCAACGGCAAAGGGAAATGATCAGGTTAGATTTGAACTCACCTATTATGCTTTAAACCCTGAGATAAAGGTAATTTCACCCTGGAAGGATGAAGAGTTTTTATCTGAATTTGAAGGAAGAAGTGACTTAATTGAGTATGCAAAGAGGAATGGGATTGAAGTTAAGGCAACAAAGGAAAGACCTTTCAGCGAGGATGAGAATCTCATGCATATAAGTCATGAGGCAGGAGTAATTGAGGATCCCATGTATAGACCAGAGGAATATATTTTTACAAGAACCAAAAACCCAAAGGACGCACCAGATAAAGAAACTATAATTGAAATTTATTTTAAAGATGGCATTCCCATAAAAGTTGTTAATCCAGGGGATGGAACTGTCAAAGAAGATCCCCTTGAACTTTTCCTCTATTTGAACAAAATTGGAAGTGAAAATGGTGTTGGGAGGGTTGATATGGTGGAGAATAGATTTATAGGGATAAAGTCAAGGGGAATATATGAAACACCAGGTGCAACAATTCTCTGGATTGCCCATAGAGACCTTGAGGGACTCGCCATGGATAAGGAGGTCATGCATTTAAGGGATATGCTTGTTCCAAAGTTTTCAGAGTATATTTACAATGGACTCTGGTTTTCCCCAGAGATGGATTTCATATTCTCTGCCATAGAGAAGAGTCAGGAAGCCATTGATGGAAAGGTGGTGCTTTCCATATACAAAGGCAATGTTATTCCCATAGGAAGAGAATCTCCTACCTCTCTATACAACAGAGATCTATCAAGTATGGACATAGAGGGTGGATTCACCCCCACTGATTCAAAGGGATTTATAAACATAAACTCCATAAGACTCAAAGCTCATGCGGTGGTTTTGAGGAAGAGAAATCCTTATGCGTGGAGGAAGAGGCTGTATGGGAAAGCTCTGGGAAAAGAAAATCAAACCTGATACCCACGTTATCAAATTTACAGTCGGGAAAGATTACATTCTTGATCAGAGACTGGTTAAGTATGATTGTCTCTGCTCCATTGCCCATGCAAAGATGCTGAATAAGATTGGTGTTCTTGAGAAAGAGGAACTTTTGGGTATAGTTAAAGCACTAAAGGAGATAATGGAACTTGATAAGAAAGGGAAATTTAAGATAGAAATTCAGGATGAGGACTCTCACACTAAAATTGAGAATTTTCTTGTTCAAAAACTTGGGGATGTGGGGAAAAAGATTCATACGGGAAGATCAAGAAATGATCAGGTTTTATGCGCTTTAAGACTTTACTACAAAGATGAGCTAAAGGAGATTGAAAAACTTGTTAATTCCCTTATAGTATCCATAGAAGATTTTATAGAAAGGTACAAAAAGGTTAAAATCCCTGGTTTTACACACACAAGAAAGGCTATGGTTTCAAGTATAAAACTTTGGGGAGATTCCTTTATTGAAGCTCTAAGGGATGATTTAAAAATACTTAAAAGCGTTTTTAATCTCATTGACCAGTCTCCCCTTGGAACAGGTGCAGGATATGGGATTCCAGTCTTAAAAATAGACAGAAACTACACAAAAAAACTTCTTGGATTTAAAAGACTTCAGAGGAATCCAATGTATGTTCAGAATTCAAGAGGTAAGTTTGAAGGAGAGATTCTCTCTGCACTCTCAATGATCATGTATGATGTGAATAAGTTATCTTCGGACATCATCTTTTTTTCCACAGAGGATGTGGGAATATTTAAAATTCCAGAGGAATTTACCACTGGAAGTTCAATAATGCCGCATAAAAAGAATCCAGATGTTTTTGAAATTGCAAGAAGCAAGTTCTCAAAGATTCTCTCCCTTGAGATGAGGGCTAAAATGGTGCCCTTTAATTTAATCTCTGGTTATCATAGGGATCTTCAGGAGACAAAGGAGATAGTGTTTGAGGGATTTGATACAGTAAAGGAAACCCTTAGTGTAATTTCAAAGGTTGTAAAAAAACTTGAAGTCAACAAAGAAAGAGCAGAAGAGCTTTTAACCCATGAACTCTTTGCCACAGAAGAAGTTTACAAACTTGTAAAGAAAGGAGTTCCATTCAGAGAAGCGTATAAAATCATAAAAGAGAAGTATTCTTAACAAATTTATCCTTATAATAAGGATAAATCTCTAACATAATGTCCTTATTATAAGGATAAAAAATTCCTGCATGGAAATGGTGAATAAGAGAATTTGCAATAATTAATCGTAATCTGGAAAGAGATTATCGTAAATAAATCTTTTCATTTCAGCTTCTGGCATACCTTCATCATAGAATTTCTTTTTGAGTTCTTCAAATGTTTTTATGTTGTAATGTAAGATAATTAATTTAAAGTCATTATATATATCAAAGGAGGGAGAATAAGTGTAATAATGAAGTAGAATTATCCCCTCTTTGTATTCTACACCTCTATCTATTCTGAGTTGATTCATGGGTGAAAACCATGCTCTTTTTTCTGGAGAGTAATAAATCACATGCTGGTGTCCAGCACCATGCAACTCTCCTTTAAATTTATATCTAATATGCCAAGTAATAGTCCAGCTACTTACACCAATGGATTTCAATATTGCTGCAACAAAAGATGCCTCATCATCACACACTCCTATTCCTTTTCCATGCTCTTTAAAGTATCTCCAGATAAAATCGTTGTTGTTGAAGTTATGTGGATTGATTTTCTCTCCGTCAATTATCATATCAGGAAGATACTCTTCGAGTCCGTCTTCCTCTTCATTGTATTTCAGAGTGAAAAGCCAATGTTCATTACTCCAAGAGAAATAAGCGTCTAGAATATTTGCTAATATTTTTGTATGTGTGCCAGACTTTGGAAGTATAGTTTGTTCCATAAAATCCTTCATCTCTTTGAGAGTTGATATTTCGGTTGTAAGCCATTTATATGCTTTTATATTCATTTTATAATTTGTAAAAACACTCAGAGAGTATTTATTATAAACATTCTTTCCATAAACAAAATTATCATCTATCCTGAATGTAAGAAACATCTTTTCAAGCAGAGGAAGATCTTCAAGAGGATAAATTCCCACCTTCTTTTGCCATTCATTTACCTCTCTTAGATAAAGAAGTAAATCCAAGCTATCCTTAGATGAAACCTTTTTAACTTCGTCATCGCCTATAGTTAGGAAAATACCATTTGATATGGCATCTGATATAGAAAGGGTATCAAATAATTTTAGTTCTGTATTTGTAGTGAGGTAATGTAGAAGACTAAGTTGGGTATTAAATTCAGGTATCTTATATGTAAAAATAGCACCCAGCTTCCCATATCCAGTATCCATATCTATGTCTTTTTCCGATACCAAATTTCTTACCCATAATTCAAAGTAGATGTTGTTCATCTCCTTGAAATTCCACATATTTGAAAGAGGAATCCTGTATTCTACAACATCTCCCACCTTGAGATACATTTCCTTGGGAGTTAATTCATAATGACCGTAGCTTTTGTTGTTATCATATCTACTAATATAGATTCGATCATGCCCTTCATCAATTTCACACCACTGATTATCATTCAATCTTACTCTAAATCTCCAAGAAATATTGGGATCTTCTGCTGGTTTACCTTTTGTTTTGTAAAACACATACACATAATCATCGTCTCTTAAAAAAGCATAGCTTATAATATCAACTGAATCTTTCTCTACACCTTCTGGAGGCATTATATTAAGATCATTCTCTATATCAGATTGTAGAAAAGGATAATTCTCCCAATCGTCTCCCTTGCCATCAAATTTAATTTGGTTCGCATAATTTCTCATTATCTCAAAATCTTTCTCTCCCTCTAACTGTCTATAATCTCCTCCCCTCAACATCAAATCAAACCCTTCCCATATCTCATGTTGTTTTGTTATCTTCTCCTTAAACCTATCCTCAAACTTCTCATATGGTTTTCCTTTTAGATAAAGGGATATAATATCTTCATATGATTCTAAAAGATTTATTGATTCTTCAGGAGTTACCTCTTTATAAGATGGAAGGTTCTTTAACTCCTCTATAAAATCAAACTTGTTTGGATCATCTGATGGAATCTTTGCAAAATACGAATCAATTACCTTCCTTGCAAGAGTTATGTTATTCTCATCTTCCTTATCCTTTACATAAGAATCTATAAATTCCTCCTCCTCTTTATCAATCTTCCCATCCTCAAAGAATAGAAATGTATTTAACTCATAATCCTTTAACTCATCTGGGAGAGATGAGACAAAGGAGAAGAATGATTCTATTCTGTTATAGGTTAATACCGTATCCTCGTCTTCAATCTTTGGATAGAGAAAGGTAAAGAAATTCTCTTTTAACTTCTCATCCCTATTCTTATAGAATGAATCAATAAGATTATAAATCCTTTTCTTCTTGTTCAGTATCCCTTTTATCTCATCTATTCTCCCTATCCCTCTCTTCTCTATTTGCTTCCCTAAATCCCTCATCATATATTCATCATCCTGAACCACATTTAGGAGTTCAAGGAATTTACCCAATACACTTATCCTTTCCTCTTCATCCTCTATTCCGTTTATCTTATCTACCACACTCTTAAACAATTCAAAGGCATCCTTATTTATTATTCTGTCTATATCTTTCTTTATACCAATATAATCCTTATCATGTATTAGTATTGAGAACGGATTTGAGTAATCCTTCAATGGATCAAGTCCTACATCAACCTCCTCATTATCCTTCAACCCATCACCATCTGTATCAGGATTTAATGGATCTGTGTTATACTCCCTTACTTCATCATAATCTGTTAGATTATCATCATCTGTATCACTTTTGGCTGGATCTGTCTTATAGATTATAACTTCCTCATTATCCTTGAGTCCATCACCATCTGTATCAGGATTTAATGGATCTGTATTGTACTCCATTATCTCCTCATAATCAGTTAGAAGGTCATCATCTGTATCTTTGTCATTTGGGTTTGTATGATAGGTATACTCATCCTTAAATGTGAGTAAATCAAAGTCAAAATCTGAACTTAAATTAAGCCCTTTAACTGTAACTTTCCTCTCCACCCCATCCCAGTATACCTTACAATCAAGAGATTCAGATACAACTCTAACTGGAACCAATGTTCTACCATTTATTATTTGAGGTGGAACATCCATAAAGAAGGATTCACCATTAATAAAATACTCATTGTTTGATACAAATAATTCCACTCTTTTTATTCCCTCAAGGGTCTCAAGTTCTATGCCTACCTTCCTTAATACTGGATCCCAACTTACGCTTGCCCCTAAACCCTCAGATATAACTCTTATTGGAACAAGAGTTCTCCCATCTTTTATAACTGGAGCTACATCACTCTCCTTCTCTATATCATTAACTCTATAAACCTTGTTACCAATCCAGAGTTCCACGATGTTTAATGCTTCCTCTGGTTGATTCTCTATCTCATACCATGAAGAATCAATTACATTACTTACCCTATATGAATAACCAAGGGAAATGTTGATTGGTGGGAATAATAACGAGATAATCAAAAACAAAGATAGAACGATCTTTGTTTTCATTTTTACCTCCATAAGTTTTGATAATTATACCCAAAAAGAAGTTCTTAATCTAACCCCAGTTGTTTTTATTTTTACTTTTTCCTCTTCAAGATCTTTCTATATTAAGACAATAGACATATGTGTTTCCTGAACCGAAATAAGCTCTTCCCTTATATATTACAGGTGTTGAGTAGATCCATGCCCAATCATTCTCTTTCGGCTCCTTCTCTGGATTGTAACTCCAAAGGATTTCTCCTGTTTCTGCATTAACGCAGTAAAACATCATGAATCCACAGTAGAGTTTGTCATTGTCATAGACAGGTTTATTGTATGTACCTACCCCAAGATTCTCCCAGATTTTATTACCGGTTTCAGCATCAAGGCATTCAAGATAACTTGATGAGACAAAAATTTTTCCGCCATGAAGAGAGAAGAAACTTTCTTCTCCATTTACTTCTTTTTTCCATATAAGTTCGCCACTGTCCAGTTTGAGACAATAAATGTGTGAATCGCTTGATCCAATGTAAACTCTTTCCTTGTAAACCATAGGATCTGTTTGAATCCACTTTTCTGTTTTGAATTTCCACACAAGAGTTCCATTGCTCTTGCTTACGCAGTAAAGATAAGAATCAGAAGAGCCAACAATCACGTAGTTCTTATAGATAAGTGGAGAGGAAAATCCAATTCTGCTTCCTATTTTAAATTTCCAGATAAGCTCCCCGGTATCCACCTTTAACAGATACAAAAAACCGTCATCTGAACCGAAAGCAATAAGACCGTCATTTATTCTTGGAGACGAAAGAATACTACTCCCGGTTTTAAACTTCCACACAAGTTCTCCATTATCTCCATCAATGCAGTACAGGTTTCCATCCCATGAGCCAAAATAGATTTTTCCATTGTATCCAGATGGTCTGGTCTGAATTGAACCACCAGTTTTAAACTTCCACACAAGGGTTCCACTATCAGGGTCAAGGCAGTAAAGATAACCATCCTGAGAACCTATATACAGGAGATCATTATAGATTGTAGCATCAGAGAATATCTGACTTCCAGTTTTGAATCTCCATACAATGAAAGAATTGTTTTCTGGGCTTTCTTTTGGATAGGTTATTGTAACTGTTCTTGTTACTCCATCCCAGTCAACCTTGCATCCAAGATTCTCTGCAACAAATCTTACAGGAATCATTGTTCTTCCTGGAGGAAGAATTATCGGTACTACCTTTGGATTTCCCGGATCAATTGGTTTTGGTTTTCCATTTACAAAAGCAATGCTTTTTCCTATCCACATCTCAATAAATATATCTTTAAGTTCCACTGTTACTTTCCTCTCATTTCCATCCCAGCCAACAAAAGCTCCAAGCGGTTCCGCTATCCATCTTATCGGAAGGAGAGTCCTGTCCTCGATTATTACAGGAGCAACATCCATTTCAACAGGTGTGTTATTTACATACATTATTTTGCTTCCTATCACAAGTTTTAAAACTATGGTCTCTTCATAAGAAGCTCCACGCAGGGGGAGAGCCATAAAGATCATTCCAAATATTAAGACAGAGATTAGAGTAGTTTTTCTCATTTTAACCTCCACTTTTTGTTTTATTATAACACTCTCTCAGTCATATGGAGTTCTAATCTTTAATGGATGAAAAAGTTCTTTTAAAGAAATTAACCTTTCTTTCTCAATAGGTTTTTTCCATGGAGGTCTTGTAGGGGTATTTAAATGTACTTCATCTGGCATGATTTCTTTAACGACTTTTGACAGCTCTTCAATTTCATCAATGTTTATAGGAAGAACCATTATTTGAAGAGATAGGATCCCCTTAAAATTTCTCCTCAAATTTTTTATTCCATTTATTACATTCTCTAAGGTTATTCCCTCCATAGGTTTATTTATTTTTTCAAATGTTGTTTTCCTTACAGCATCAAGTTTACAATCTATAATATCTAAAGATAGTATGTCTTCTATAACCTCGTCCATATTAAGGAGCGTTGAGTTGGTAAGAAGGATCTGGGGGATATCTTTTTTGATTTCTCTTATTCTATCTGATACTTCCTTTATATTTTTTGCAAGGGTAGGTTCTCCGGCACCTGAGAATGTAATTACTTCAAAGTTCTCTCTCAAGCGTTTTTTAAATTCATATATAACCGTATCAGTAGGAACAAAAATTTTTCTCTCACTCTCATACATACCCTCTTTTCCAAGTTCACAGTAGATACAGGAAAAGGTACATATTCTTGGAGCTTCACCAAGAAGGTTTATACCAAGCGACCTGCCGAATCTCCACGACTTTACAGGACCATAAACTATCTCTTTCACAATACAATAATACCATAACCTCTTGACAGATGTTTATAATTTATTATAATAATAATTGAAAAATATAAAACTTCAGGAAAGGAGGTGATGCCTATGGCACTCAGAAGATGGGAACCATGGGATTTTGATATCTTTCCTGAAATAGAATCACTACATGAAGAGATAGATAGGATTTTCACTGATTTTCTCTCTCCAAGAAGAAGGAGAAAAGAACCCATGATCTGGCAGCCAAGAGTAGATTTATATGAAACTGATAATGAAGTAATACTCAAAGCAGAACTTCTGTCTCTTATACACATCTGACGCTGCCGACGAAGGCTTAGGTGTAGATCTCGGTGGTCGCCGTATCATT
>CBFDTJ010000027.1:0-17211 GCA_965612865.1 uncultured bacterium | reverse complement strand
GCTCGGAGATGTGTATAAGAGACAGCTCTACACCCTTTGGATATTTATTATCTTTTGGAAGAAAGGCCACTGACATTCCTTTTTTTGGTATATCAACAATTACTCTCTTTCCATCTGGAAGAGTTAGAAATGCTTTGTTGAAGAATATTGTAACACTTTTAACTTCCCCAATGAAACTCTCTTTGGATATTTTTTCTATAAAGTAAAGACCTGAAACAACAAAGATACCTATAAAGATCAATAAAAAGATAATAATTTTTCTTTTCATGTAGTTCCTCCCTCATTTATGTATAAGTTATCTTCTAAAACTACCAAAGCAACAATTAATTTTTTAATCACACCCCACTCCTTGAGATAACTGTATAAAAAATTTGAAAGGGGCGTCAAATTTAATTTCTTTAGGTGAATTTGTATTTGGGAACATGATATCTGGGTAGGGATTTTTAATCTCTCTTCTCTGTGTAATTCTTCCTCCTTTATAAACGGTAAGATTCTTTCCATCCTTGGAAATTAAAATCTTTCCAACTACTCTTCCATCTTTTAAGGCAAATATTTCATATCTTGTGTAAACTATTAAGAAATCATTGTAAATTCCAACAAAAGAGATGGGAGGAAGATTCTCCTCTTTTGAGTTAAGAAAAGAAACCTCACCAGTATCCAGGTTTATCTTACAAACTCTTCCACACATATCCTTTAAACACAGAGGAATATAAATATATTTATTGTCCTTTGCTATTTTCTTAAAAACTTCCTCTGAGACAAGAAAATTTAAGGAGAAATTATCTATGCCTTTTATCTTTATAAACTTGATACTATCTCCTTCAATCCTATAGATAAAAAACTTCTCTGTTAGAGTATCTTCATAAATCATGTTCTTTGAAAGATAATCAATTATAATCCACATCTTATCATCTTCTTTAAAAAGAAAAAGCGGTAATGGTTTTTGACCGGGAAGAATATCCTTGGGTAAAAGATGGGAGATTTGAAAAGTTTTAGTTAAGATTATATCTTCATTTTCTTGTTTGTAAATTTTTAACACATCATCCTTCAAATCCACATAGAATACTTCTTTCTCATCTGAAAATGAATAGAACCTTTCCTGTGAATAGGATGATATATTTGAGACAATTGGGTTTATGCTTTTATCCTTTTTCTTCAAAAGGCAGTTCAAATACATATTTCCTTTACCATCCCAGAAGTATGGAAGAATATCTGTATTTACTCCTCTTCTATAACCTATGTATAGCCTCTTTTCGTTTAAATAAACTTTTCCACTCTCAACATCCCAGTAATTTAAAAATACACTATTTTTATCCCTCTCATTGTAAAAAGAGAAGGAGAAAAAGGGAATTTTATCCACTTTCTTTACATTACAACCAGATAAGGAAAGAATCAGGGAACCTGTTAAAATAAAACCAACAATGATTAAACATACAAACAGTCTTTTAAGCATCTATCGTCTCTTTTAATCTTTGATTTAATAATTACTTAACTCTTCTTTCTTAACCTAATACTCCCTTTTAATCCATTTTCCAAAGCCGGGTTCAACAAGAAATCCTCTTTCTAAATCAAAGATAACTTCTCCCCTTATCATTGTCTTAACAACCTTACCAAAAATCTCCCTTCCCTCAAAAGGTGTATATTTCCCTTTACTAAAGAAATTCTCTCCCTTTATCTTCCATTTTCTCTTTGTATCTATAAAGACAAGGTCTGCATCTGAACCGGGAAGTATAACCCCCTTTCTTGGATATATGTGAACTATCTTTGCAGGATTCTCACTCATAACTTCAACAAATCTCTTAAGGGTTAATTTTCCTTTCATAACTCCTTCAGAGAAGATGAGGGGAAATATCGTATCAATACCAGGAATTCCTGCTCCAACTTCAAAAATGTTTTCCTTATTTTTCTCCTTTTCCCAGTTGGCAGAGAAGTGATCAGAGGCAATGGCGTCAATGGTTCCATCCCTTACAAACTCCCACAGAGTCTCTTTATCCCATTCTCCTCTTACAGGGGGAGAGGTTTTAACTTTAATGGGATCCCTTAAAAGGTCTTCCTCAGAAAGAAGTAAATAGTGAGGAGTTGTCTCAACTGTTATCTTTGCTCCTTCCTCTTTTCTCTCCTTAATAATTACTCCTCCCTCTCCTGTGGATAGATGTGCTATGTGGAGTCTAACACCTTCCTCCATGGAGATTCTTGATGAAGCCCAGATACACAGGGGTTCTGCCTCGTAAACCCTTGCCTGAATCCAGGCGAGAGCATCCTTCCTCCCCTCTTTTAACATAAGTTTTGTAAAGTGATCAACAAGGGAAAAATCCTCAGCATGTATAGTAAATAGAGCATCAAAATCACTGGCAAAGGAGAAGAGCTCCTTCATCTCTCCGTAGGAGACTCTTTCATAGGTTTGGGCAGAGGAGTATCCGTATATTTTGAATCCTATAACTCCCTCTTCCCACTGCTCTTTTAATTTCGGTAGCTCCCCTTTCCTTATCTCCTCTCCTGTCACTCCGCCATAGAGACAGAAATCAACAAAAGATTCTTTGCTTATCACATTTAGTTTTTCATGAAGAGACTTTACATCTCTCACCTGAGGAATTGAAGTGCATGGCATGTCAACAACTGTTGTTATACCACTTGATACTGCCCCCATGCTTCCCGTTTTGAATGTTTCCCTGTGGGTGTATCCAGGATCATTAAAGTGGACATGCATGTCAACTCCACCTGGAAGAATCATTAAACCAGTAGCATCTATTATCTCCTTACCATCTGAACTAAATTTACCTATACCAACAATCTTTTCCCCGTCAATTAAAATATCCTGGTTATTTAGCCTCCCCTCAAAGAAAACCATCCCGTTCTTAATAAGCTTCATTTTTATCCTCCTATATCCCATAGGGATATAATTTTGAACTTGTCTGAATCCACAAGCCCAAGGTCCGTTATCTTAAGGTGCGGTATAACGGGAAGTGCCATAAAGGAAAGGGTCATAAATGGATCATCCATCGGGCAACCAAGATCCTTTGTAATCTTTACAAGTCTTTTAAACTCTGAATCCACCTCATGGGCTGGCATGTCTGTCATAAGACCTCCAAAGGGGAGTGGAAGCAAATCAAGAATTTTTCCATCTGCTGCAACACAGATGCCTCCACCGTGAGACTCAAGGGCAAATATGGATAGAAGCATATCCTTGTCGTTCGTTCCAACAACTATTATGTTGTGGTTGTCATGAGCAATAGTTGATGCAATAGCACCCCTTTTTAACTTAAAACCTTTTATAAAGCCGACACCAACATTTCCAGTTGCTTTATGCCTTTCAACAACGGCAATTTTTAGTATATCCCTACTTGTGTCTGCTATTACATTATCCCCATCAACTCTTGGCTCAAGTTCGTATCTCTCTGTGATAAGAGAATTTTCTATGGCTCCTATAACATTCATCTTTTCTCCATTTCTCTTAACCATGAGTTTTTCATAGGTCATGGTTTTTACATTAACTGTGTTTTTAACCCCTCCCTCAGATTTTGTTCTCTCATAATCAAACAGAGGTTTCCTGTCTTTTGCAACAAGCTTTCCTCTATGGAACACCAGAACTGGCTCAAAATTAATTAGATCTGAGAACACCACGACATCGGCGAAGTACCCTGGAGCCACTCCCCCTCTTTTCTTAAGCTTAAAGTATGTTGCAGGATTTAATGTTGCAAGTCTTATAGAGAGTATTGGATCAACACCCCTTTTAACTAGCTCTCTCACTATGGAATTTATGTGTCCTTCTGTAATTAAATCTCCTGGATGCCTGTCGTCGGTACATAGGAGAATTCTTGGATATGTTTTTTCATCTATAAGGTGGTATAGTGCACTTAAATCCTTTGCAACACTCCCCTCCCTTATCATTATCCACATTCCCCTTTTAAGTTTTTCCTTTGCCTCATGAAGATTTGTGCATTCGTGATCAGAGCCAATTCCTCCTGTAAGATAAGCATTTAAATTTTTACCCATAAGAAATGGGGAGTGTCCATCAATAATCTTTTCCTTAAAAAGTTCAAGTTTCTTTAAAACTCCTTCGTCTCCATTCACCACACCGGGAAAATTCATAACCTCTCCAAGACCAAGGACTCTTGGATGAGACATAAATGGATACAGATGCTCTGCTAAAAGTCTTGCCCCGGATGTTTCAAAGGGGGAGGCCGGAACACATGAGGGAAGCATAAAGAATATATCCATTGGAAGACTCTCTGTAGCGTTAAGCATAAACTTTATTCCTCTAACACCTGAAACGTTGGCAATTTCATGAGGATCAGCTATAACATAGAGGGTTCCCTGTGGAACAACTGCCTTTGCAAACTCACCAGGAATAAGGAGTGTGCTTTCAATATGCATGTGAGAATCAAAAAGCCCGGGTGATACATAGTATCCCTTAAGATCGTATGTCTCCTTTGCCAGTTTATAATCACCAATGCCTACAATTTCGCCTTCATAAATTATGATGTCCCCCTCTTCAATGGATAAATCAAAAACATTTACGATTTTTGCATTTTTAAGTAAAACATCTCCCTCTCTCTCACCCCTCGCAACTTCAATTCTCTCTTTAAGACCCATCTTCACCTCATAAAAAATAGGCTCCCGATTCGGGAGCCTTAATTTATATGGCTTCATGGCTTTTTTTTAATTTCAGGTATTCTTTACTTGACTCCTTTAACTTCTCCACTTCTTCATCAGTAACTTTTCTTATCACCTTTCCCGGAATCCCAAGAACAAGGGAGTTATCAACAATCTCCTTACCCTCTGGAATTAATGCACCAGCACCTATAATACAATTTTTTCCTATCTTTGCACCGGAGAGCACTATGGCGCCCATTCCTATAAGGGAGTTGTCCCCAATTTCACAGGCATGGAGAATCGCGCCATGCCCAACAGTAACACCTTTCCCGATTATGGTGGGTTTATCGTGATCAACATGAATAACACAGTTATCCTGAACATTGGAATTCTCTTTAATTACAACCTTTGAAAGATCTGCTCTTATCACCACACCATACCACACACTCACCCCCCTCTCAACAACCACATCTCCTATAACATCTGCACTTTCAGCAATCCATGCATTTTTGTCTATCTTTGGTTCTTTATCAAGATACCTTCTAATCAACATCTCACCTCTTTATAAAGAGACCTCTTTTCTTGATTATACTCCAAATCTATCTCTATTAAAACTCCTGTAAAGGTCATACCCTCCCCTAATGTTAAGTGCCTTAAATCCATTTCCTATAAGAATTCTCTGAGCTATATATCCTCTAAGTCCTGCTTTGCAGTATGTTAAATATGTCTTATTTTTATCAAGTTCATTCAGCCTTTCTCTCAGCTCAGGAAGAGGAATATTGATGGAACCTTCGATTTTTCCAGTGGCAAGTTCCTCTCTATTTCTTACATCGAGAGGGATAGCACCTTTCTTAATGTAGTCATCTACCTCATAAGGAGATATTGAGGGAGATAGTCCTCTGAAGATATTTTCTGCAACAAAGCCAACATAATTCACAAGATCTTTACTTGACCCAAACGGTGGTGCATAAGAAAGATTCAAATCCTTCACATCAACCAAATTTGCTCCAAACTTCATAGCAGTGGCAAGTACATCAACTCTCTTATCAACACCTTCATATCCAACAACCTGTGCACCAAGAATTCTTTTATCCTCTGGTGAGTAAAGGACTTTTATATAGAGGGGTTTAGCATCGGGGTAGTATGATGCATGTCCAAATCCCCATACATACAAAGAGTCATACTTGATTCCAGATTTCTTAAGGAGGTGTGAGTTTAAACCACAGGAGCCAGCAGAGATCTCAAACACTTTAACAACACATGTTCCCATGGCACAATCATATTTAGAATTAATACCACATATATTATCTGCAGCAATACGAGCTTCCTTTGTAGCAGGTCCAGCAAGAGCAATTCTTACATTCATATCCACTACACAGTGGGGTATCTCAACTGCATCACCCACAGCATATATGTCTGGATCAGATGTCTGCATTCTCTCATTAACTTCTATTCCACCAAACTTACCTATGGAAAGACCAGCATCCCTTGCAAGATTTACCTCTGGCTTAACCCCTATGGCAAAAACAACAAAATCTCCAGAAACAGTTTTTCCATTTTCAAGGATTACATCTATCCTATCTCCTTTATCCCTAAACTCCTTAACAGCAGAACCAAGATGGAGGTTAATTCCATTAGATATAAGTTCTTCATGCACAAATTCTGCCATTTCTCTGTCAAGAAATGACAAAACTTGAGGTAACATTTCCACCACATGAACATTGAGCCCCCTCAATTTAAGATTCTCAGCCACCTCAATACCAATAAAACCACCACCAACAACAACCACCTCTTTGCTTCCCTTTTCTATTTCAGCAATAATTCTGTCTGCATCAGGAATTGTTCTCAGTGTAAATATCTTATCACTATCAATTCCAGGTATGGGGGGTTTTGCTGGATTTGCCCCTGGAGAAAGAACGAGAAAATCATATGAATCCTCAAATTCTTCTCCTGTATTGAGGTTCTTAACTTTTACTCTTTTGTTTTCTCTATCTATGGAAACTACCTCGTGCTTTGTCTTTACATCAATGTTATATTTTTTTCTCATCTCCTTTTCTGTGACTACGATTATCCCCTCCCTATCCTTAATAACACCCCCTATATAGTAGGGAAGTCCACAGTTTGCAAAGGAAATATACTCTCCTCTCTCATACATCACTATCTCACACTCTTCATTAAGTCTTCTCAATCTTGTGGCTGTAGCTGCTCCACCAGCAACTCCTCCTACAATTACAACTCTCATCAATTCTTCCTCCTTTTAGTTTTTGATTAGACTGTTAAGATTTTATCAAGAAAAGGGAGATTTGTGAAGATACAAACGCCTTTTTTAAAATTAAATTGTATAATTAATCTGGAGGTGATAGGATGAGGAGTATAATTACATATCTTGGGCATGCGGCAGTTTTAATTAAAAGTGAAGCTGGAGATATACTGATTGATCCATTCCTGTCTGGAAACCCTGACTCCCCTGTAAAACCTGATGAGGTTAATCCAAAATTCATACTTGTTACCCACGGTCATGGAGATCATCTCGGGGATACAGTAGAAATTGCAAAAAGAAGTGGTGCTTTAGTAATTGCACCTTACGAACTTGGAACATATATAGGAATGCAGGGAGTAAGGAATGTTCATACAATGCATATTGGTGGAACCTTTACCTTTCCATTCGGAAAACTTACAATGACCATTGCACATCACGGCTCAGCGGTAATTAAGGAGGGCGAAATAATCTATACAGGGAATCCGTGTGGATACGTAATAAAGCTTAAGGACAGAACCATATATCATGCTGGAGATACGAGTCTATTTATGGATATGGAACTCATAGGAGAAAGAAACAAAATAACTGTGGCACTCCTTCCCATTGGAGGAAACTATACAATGGATATAGATGATGCAGTATATGCAGTAAACTTGCTCAAACCTGAAGTTGTGATACCTATGCACTATAGTGCCTTTCCTGTTATAAAGAAGGATCCAGAGGAATTCAAAAGAAGAGTAGAAGAAGAGACAAAATCAAGATGTATAGTTTTAAAACCGGGAGAAAGCTATTAAAATATGTTTTTTGATGAAATAGAGGGGTACAAAGACCTGTTTAATTTAATAGAGAAAGTTATAAAACCTGGATACACTGTTCTTGATGTAGGATGTGGTGATGGGGATGTATTAAAATTCCTTGAGGAGGAATTCAAAATAGAGGGTGTGGGTATTGATCCATTTTGTTTTTATCACAGGGTTGGAAAAAATATAAAATGCATAGAGCTTTCCGGCGAAAATATAGATAAAATTAAAGAAAAATTTGACATAATATACAGCATAAACAGTCTTCATCATTTAAATAACCATAAACTGTTTTTAGACAAAATCAAAAAGGTTTTAAAGAGAAAGGGATTTTTGATATTGGTGGACTGGAAGAAGGGTTATGATACAGGGGTGAGGGAAAATTACTTTTCCCTTGAGGAGATAGAAGGGGAATTAATCAGAAGAGGAATAAAAATTGTAGAGAGTGGAACCACGGTATCACATTGGTATATTTTAGGGAAAAACAATGGTGGAGATAAAGCCTTCTGAGGAATGGGTAGAAATAGGTGAACTTTTTGAAAGAAAGGGGAAGAAACTCCTTGTAATTGGAGCATCTGATTCTGGAAAAACATCTTTTTTATTGTTTATTCTAAATTTTCTTTTAAAGAGAGGGAAAAAAGTTGGGATATTGGATTTTGACATTGGACAATCAAGTATAGGTCCTCCCACCACTGTAGGATTTGGTTTAGCAAATAAAGAGGTGAAATCTCTTGGTGAAATAAAGCCTGAAAAACTCTACTTTGTCGGTTCTGTCTCACCAAAGGGACATCTTCTACAGATGCTTATTGGAGTAGAAAAGCTTACGAAAGAATCTGAAAAATACAGAATAGACTATCTTCTTGTTGATACTACAGGACTCGTGGATGGGCCTGTCGCAGAAATTCTAAAGGAAGCAAAAATTGAGATAATTAATCCTGATTTTATTATCCTGTTTGAAGAAAAGGAAGAAAGAGAAAACCTTATAAAACCATTTCTATACAGTGAGAAGGAGATAATAAGACTTAGACCTTCACCATATGTGTCTCAAAGAAACAGGGAAGAAAGGATTAAATACAGAGAGAATAGATTTAAAGAGTACTTTAAAGAGAGAAAAATTTTAAAGGTCATCTTTTCAGAGAAAAATCTCCTTGGTATTAATCTTGACTATGAAATACCGCCTCCTGGCACTCTGATTTCTCTCCTGGACAGGGACAGGTTTTGTATTTCACTGGGCATAGTGAAAAATTTGGATAGAGAAAGTAGCGCAATGACAATTGTGGTCCCTGCTTCTTCTCACAACAAAAACATAAAATTTATAAAGTTTTCCAGGTATACAATGGACTTCTAATTAAAAGAAATTTTGCTAAAATATAATTGAACCGAACAGTAAAATTTTTATCAAAAAAATAAAAAAGGAGGAAGTGAGGAGGTATCATGCTTGAAAGGTTCAAAATCTTTACCGGTTTAATTATTTTTAGCTTCCTATCTATGGGTTTTTCAAACGCTCAAGGTGGAAAGGGTATTTTATGGTGGATCTGGCTAATCATAATAATTGCCATTATAATCTTTCTAATATGGATAATGTTTAAACCTTCTGAGACAGAAAAAACCCACGAAGAAGAGAAAAGGGTTGAACCTACAGAATTAAAGGAAAGAACAAAAGAGGTAATAAAGAAAGAGGAGGTTAAAGAAGACGATCTTAAGATCATTGAAGGAATTGGGCCAAAAGTATCCCAGATACTTAAAGAGCATGGAATTAAGACTTTTAAAGATCTGGGAGATAAGGAACCAGAAGACATAAAGAAACTTCTGGAAAGTAAAGGAATTAGAGGAATTGTTGATCCAACGACATGGCCGGAGCAGGCAAAGCTTGCTGCAGCGGGCAAATGGGAGGAACTTAAAAAATTACAAAATGAATTAAAGGGAGGAAGGAGAAGATAAATAAAAGATGGCTAAAGCAGAACTTGTATTAAGGCCTTCCATGTCCAAAAGGCTTATAGCAAGGGGTGTTAAAAAGTTATTAGAGGGTATGGGGGTTTTAGACAGAGGAATTGTTTATATTGCAAGGGGCTCAACATGTGCCTATGTGGTAGAAGAATTAATTGACAGGAAGATAGAGAAAGAAAGATATCTTGCAGGCTTTATAGGAGAAGGGATACTTAACGTCTTGCCAAGGGAAAAACGACTTCCTCCGTTTATTTTAATTAATGGGAGGCTCACAGAGAGAAATCCAGAAGAGGTAGCCAGGGAGATGAGTAAAGGGGATGTGTTTATTAAAGGTGGAAATGCCATAGACCCAGAAGGAAATGTTGGAGTACTGGTTGCTAATAGAGAGGGGGGGACTATAGGAAAATACATTGGAATAATGCTATCAAGAGGTGTAACTTGGATATCTCCCATAAGCATAGGAAAACTCATACCTAGTGTAATTGAGGCATCCTGCTTTGCAAAGACAGATACCTTTAACTATTCCATGGGAAAACCATCAGGACTTTTCCCTTTGGTTAATATTAAAGTTGTAACTGAAATGGATGCATTTAAAATCCTCTTTGATGTTGAATCTATTCTTATTGCAAAGGAAGGTCTCTGGGAAGATGAAGGATCTATCGTAATTGGCATAGAAGGGGAAGAAAAAAAAGTAGAGGAAGCATTAAAATTTATTGTACATATAAAAGGGGAGGAACTACCGAAACCCCAACTGTAACAGCTAATAAACTATAACGGAAACTATTATTTTTCACTCTCTACAATATAAGATGAAATTTAATTTAAAAGAAGAGTCAAAAATTTTTATTTTTTTAATTTTATTATCTCCAGCATTGGGAGAGCTTCTATCTTCTTCGTCTCCACCCGGAGAATTCTTTAATCCTTTAACTTTACTAATGCTCATTCTTCTCTATGGTTTTGGCGCTTTGCTTATAAGAGAACTCAGGGTAAGGTGGAATCTCCAGTGGAGTATCATATTTCTGGTAGTAGCCTATGGAATTATTGAAGAAGGGTTGCTTACAAAATCTTTTTTTAATCCTGGCTGGGAAGACCTTCAGGCTCTCTCAGCATACGGGATGTATCTTGGAATTCAGTGGCCATGGACAATTATGCTTATCTTCTTCCATTCCACAATTAGTACACTGATACCAATTAAAATAGTTGATCTCCTGTGGCCTGCCTACAAAAACAAACCTCTCTTAAACAGAAAAGGATTTATTTACACAACTCTTGGTTTAATATTTATTACCCTGGTTGGTTTTATATTCGCTGGAACAAAACTTGGAGGAAAAATAAAGCCTTTTTATCCAAATCCAGTTCTTTCAGTGTCTTCTCTTCTCTCCGTTTTCTTGCTTATATATATTTCATTTCTTTTTAAGGATAAAAGAATCATTTCAACAAAAACAAGGATTCTCTCCCCTATCTGGTTTGGAATAGTCGGTTTTCTGTCTCAGGGAATAAACCTGTTTCTACCATATATTTTTGCCACATTAAAAATTAACGACTTAATAACAATTTTTTTTCAGATAACTTTTATAATATTTATGGCTCTCTTCTTCATCACCCAGATTTTAAACAGTGATGTTACCAACAAACATATATATCTCTTTATCTCTGGATCTTTACTATTTTTTATACTCTTATGTTTTTTAAACCCAAAAAACGGCATGGTCTTTGTGGGAATATTCTTCCTTCTTTTTCTCTATTTTGTAGGAAGGTCTCTTAAAGAGCAGCAATGGATACAGACTTAACTTCGTAAGAATTTTATCTCGGCACAATCAATGAGGGAAAGGAAACGCCTCGTCTCTTCTTCTTTGTACGGCTTAATTTCAAGATAATCTAAGGTTTTCTCTGGTCTGTATCTTTGTAATACATACCTCTTTACATTTCCAAGAAACCTACAAATCTTCCCTATATCTTCTTCCTTAACAAAGTCAGGGACAAGGGTGGTTCTAAACTCATAATCAATCTGAGAAGATTTTATTAATTCAACACTCTTTTTAATGGCATCAATATCAACCTTCACACCTGCCGCTCTATTGTAATTATCTGGTGAACTCTTTATATCCATGGCTATGTAATCCACAAGAGAGTCTCTTAACAACTCCTCAATAATACTGGGATTTGTTCCATTTGTATCAAGTTTTATATCAATTTTTACTTCCTCTTTAATTCTCTTTAGGAATTTAGTTAATCCTTTATAAAGGGTTGGCTCACCACCTGTAAACTCCACTCCATTTATAAAATTTTTGCGTCTTATAAGTTCCTCAAGGATATACTCCTCACTCAAAGTGGGGAGTTTGTTCAACTCCCGAGGAAGAACAAGCTCTATATTATGACAGAAGGGACATCTAAAATTACAGCCTCCTATAAATACTATTGAAGCTATGTGTTCTGGATAATCAATAAGACTTATTCCCTGAAAACCTTTAATCATTGAGGCATTTTTAGTGTTTTCCTCTCTTTGAACTCTCTCTTCTTTCCCTTATTCCAGTTTTTAATGGGTCTGAAATAGCCAACCACCCTTGAATAAACCTCACATGGAACAACCTTTACCTTCACCTTTTTCTTCTCTTTAAGCATGTCTACCTCCTTAAACATAGAAATCAAACTTTCTATTTTCCTCATCCTCAATTAATATGTAACTTCCCTCTGGAAGATTCTTCAACTCCTCCTCAGAAATTTCCACAACAACTCCATACTTCTCTATAAGATCCCTTGGTATAGGATTTGGGTCAAACCTGTGCTCTCCAGGTATAAAACCTGAGACAGGAGATATTGAAAAGGTGGGGGTTATTGTAAAGTATGGAAGCTTGTATCTCTCTACAATCTTTTTTACAAGCATCTTAACTAAATCTGGATCCATTATACTCTCTCCAAGAAAGAGGTGAACGACAGTTCCTCCTGTGAACATAACCTGAAGATCATCTTCAAACTCAAGAATCTCAAAAATATCATCTGTTGTATCCACTGGAAGGTGAACAGAGTTTGTATAGTATGGTTCCTCCTCTGTCCCCTGATGAATTATATCTGGGAATTTTTCAACATCAATTTTAGCAAGCCTAAATGAAGCTCCCTCTGCTGGTGTTGCTTCAAGGTTATAGAGATTCCCTGTCTCCTTCTGAAATGAGAGGAGTGTCTTCCTCATAAACTCTAAAACACGAATTGCAAACTCCTTCCCCTCTCTTGATCTAAATGGCACTTTCAACAAATTCTCCACAGCTTCAGCCATACCTATTATTCCTATTGTTGAGAAGTGATTTGCCCAATAACTCCCAAGGTTTCTCTTCACGCTCTCAAGATAAACCTTTGAGTATGGGTAGAGTCCTTTATCTGTAAATCTCTCAACAACCCTTCTCTTCACCTCAAGAGCTCTCTTTCCTATCTCCATAAGTTCGTATAATCTATCCATAAACTCCTCTTCGGTTCTTGATAGATACCCTATTCTTGGAAGATTGATTGTTACAACACCTATTGAACCAGTGAGGGGATTTGCTCCAAACAACCCTCCCCCTCTCTCCTTCAGCTCCCTCACATCAAGTCTCAATCTACAGCACATACTTCTTACATCCTCTGGCTTCATATGGGAGTTTACAAAATTGGCAAAGTATGGAATTCCATATTTACCTGTCATCTCCCACAGGGGCTTTAGTTTCTCATTCTCCCAATCAAAATCGCATGTTATGTTGTATGTTGGAATTGGGAAGGTAAATGGTCTTCCATCTCTATCTCCCTCTATCATTAACTCTGCAAAACTTTTATTGATTATATCCATCTCTCTCTGAAAATCTCCATAAACTTCCCTCCTCTCCTCTCCTCCAATGACCACATGCTTATTAACATATAGAGGGGAGGGTGAAAGATCAAAACTTAAATTTGTGAAAGGTGTTTGGAAGCCAACTCTGGTTGGAACATTAATATTGAACAGAAACTCCTGAAGAGCTTGTTTAACCTCTCTGTAACTTAAATTGTCGTATCTTACAAAGGGTGCGAGAAGGGTGTCAAAATTACTGAAAGCTTGGGCACCAGCTGCCTCTCCCTGAAGGGTATAGAAAAAATTAACTATCTGACCAAGAGCTGATCTAAAATGCTTCGGGGGAGCTGATGAGATCTTCCCAGAAACGCCGCCAAAACCTCTCCTCAATAAATCTTCAAGATCCCAACCAACACAATAGGGACCAAGAATTCCAAGATCATGTATGTGTATATCTCCCCTTATATGAGCTTTCGCCGCCTCTCTTGGATATATCTTTGATAGCCAGTACTTTGATATTAAAGTGGAGGAGATGTGAAAGTTTAAACCCTGAAGGGAGTATGTCATGTTTGAATTCTCTCTTACCCTCCAATCTTTGTCATCAATGTAGTTATCTATTATTGAATATATGTTTTCAAAAACCCTTTTTATCTCCCTTAAATCTTCATGTTGTTTTCTATATATTATGTAGCTCTTGGCCACATCAACCAAACCGTTCTTCATCAAAATCTTTTCCACAACATCCTGTATATCTTCAATATCTGGTATGCTGGAATCACCATAAAGCCTTTCAAGAACAGCTACCACCTGGTCCTTTAGATTCTCTGCTAAATCAATATCTGGATTCCCTGTGGAGGCTAATGCATTAAAAATTGCCCTCTTTATCTTTGACTCATCAAAATCTACAATTGAACCATCCCTCTTTCTGACCTTTCTCATAAGAAATCCTCCGATAAGTTCCTTTTCCCTTCCTTACCCCGAGGAAGAGAAAAAACCTGGATGGTAGGTCTCCCGACTCCCGATTCATCCTACTCGCATTGCCTTCCCAAACAGGCAACCTTATGATTAACCTGCTCAGTGGCGATCAATGCTTTCGTCATCGGTCACGGTGGCGGGGACCGTGTGGGATTTTCACCCACTTCCCTTGAACCACCCAGATTTCAGATTGGAATAATTATATCAAAATTGTTAAATCGTTGCAATTTATAATAAAATATAAGTTAAAAGTGGACAAATATTTAAATCTTTTATTTCCTTGACAAAATAATTTTTTCCTGTATACTATACCCCATGAGGGTATAACCTATAGACTCTGGATAAAGGAGGAAAGAAGTGTTAAAGAAAAAAGAACAGGAGAATCTTTTAAGAAGGCTTAACAAAATTAAAGGTCAGCTTGAAGGACTCAAAAAAATGATTGAGGAGCCAAGATACTGCATTGACATACTTGAGCAAATATCTGCAATACGGGGTGCATTAAAAAGCATTGCCTTGATAGTTCTTGAATCACATATAAAGACATGTGTTAAGGATGCATTAAGAGATAAAAAGAATGAAGATGTAAAGATAAATGAAGTAATAAGAGAGATTAAAAAATTTTTGTAAAGGAGGAATAATGAATCACAATGAACATAAAGAACACGAAACAGACCACTCAAAACACGACAAGCATACAAAACACACCCATTCCCACCACATAGAAGAATTTAAAAAGAGATTCTTTGTATCTCTTCTACTTACAATCCCTATCCTGATTCTTTCAGATATGATACAGATGTGGTTTGGTTTTAAAGTTGATTTTCCCTTTAGAAAATACGCCGTTTTTAGCTTATCCACCTTCATATTTTTCTACGGTGGCTGGCCCTTCTTAAAGGGAATGGTAGAGGAAATAAAGAAAAAAATGCCAGGCATGATGACACTTATTGGAATGGCAATAAGTGTAGCTTTTATATACTCATCCTTCACGGTTTTCTCAGGGCAGGGAAAAGACTTTTTCTGGGAACTTGCAACCCTTGTGGATATTATGCTCCTTGGACACTGGATTGAGGCAAAAAGTATTATGGGAGCATCAAGGGCACTTGAAGAGCTTGTAAAAGTTATGCCCAAAATGGCTCACCTCATAAAGAACAACGAAATAATGGATGTATCTATTTCAGAATTAAAGAAAGGGGATCTGGTTTTAGTTAAACCAGGAGAAAAAATTCCCTCTGATGGAGTGGTCGAAGAGGGAGAATCCTTTGTAAATGAATCACTCCTTACAGGAGAATCAAAGCCTGTAATAAAGAGAAAGGGAGAAGAAGTTATAGGTGGTTCTATAAACAAAGAGGGAAATCTAAGAATCAGAATCTTAAAAACCGGTGAGGAAACATACTTATCTCAGATAATAAAGCTGGTAAAGGAGGCTCAGGAAAGTAAGTCAAGAACACAGGATATTGCAAATAAAGCTGCCGGTCTTTTGTTTTACATTGCCCTTGCAGCAGGAATAATAACATACATTTTCTGGATAATTTATAGAGGACCTGACTTCGCTCTTGAAAGAAGCGTAACAGTACTTGTAATAGCCTGCCCTCACGCTCTCGGTCTTGCCATTCCTCTCGTGGTAGCAATATCTACATCTCTTACAGCGAAGAGAGGAATACTTATAAGAGATAGAAGAGCATTTGAAAATCTAAAGGATGTAGATGCTGTTGTGTTTGACAAAACAGGAACTTTAACTCTTGGGAATTTTAAGGTTGATAAAGTAGTGTCTTTCATAGAGGAAAATGAGTTGATTCGCATTGCATCAGCCCTTGAAGTAAACTCCGAGCATATAATAGCAAAAGAGATTGTTAATTACGCAAAGAGCAGGGGAATAAAAATACCCCATATAAAAGATTTTAAAGCTCTTCCTGGAAGAGGAGTATATGGGAAGATAGAAGACAAAGAAGCATTTGCTGGGAATGAAAGCCTTCTAACCAAACTGAATATAAAAATAGAGAGCGATGAAATAAAGGATTTAAAAGAGTATGGTAAAACTCCTGTGTTTATAGTTTACGATGGAAAACTTGTGGGAGCAATCTTTCTCTCAGATCAGGTGAGAAAAGAATCAAAAGAGGCTGTCAGAAAACTAAAAGAGGTGGGAATTAAGGTTTTTATGCTAACAGGAGATACAGAGGAAGTGGCAAAATGGGTGTCAAAAGAAATTGGAATTGATCAATATTTTGCAAGGGTTCTTCCTCACAAAAAGCAGGAAAAGATAAAACTATTAAAGGAGAAGGGACTTAAAGTTGCAATGGTTGGTGATGGAATAAACGATGCTCCTGCCCTTGTAACTTCTGATATTGGAATAGCCATTGGAGCAGGAACAGATGTGGCCATAGAAAGTGCCGACATAATACTTGTAAGAAACGATCCAGGAGATGTTGTGGAGGCAATTAAACTATCTCGCGCCACATACAAAAAGATGGTGCAGAACCTGTGGTGGGCAGCAGGATATAACGCCTTTGCAATTCCTCTGGCAGGAGGAGTGCTTGCAGGTATAGGTTTTTTCCTCTCCCCAGCAGTGGGAGCAATACTTATGTCTTTGAGCACTATAATTGTAGCAATAAATGCTCAGACATTAAACAAATTAAAAACCAAGGAGGAAATTTAAATGAAAGATACTTTTAATATAATTATAGTGGTTTTAGTCATAATAGCAGTGGGGATAGGTTTTTTCCTCAGTGGCTGGTACATATTCAGAATTAGAGGAAACATGCCATTTTCTTTCATGCCCGGACATCACCAAGGAATCGCTTCCTCAATAAACTACATTAACGCTGCCGAGCTTAAAGCTTTGGAAA
>CBFDTJ010000026.1:0-18186 GCA_965612865.1 uncultured bacterium | reverse complement strand
AATGATACGGCGACCACCGAGATCTACACCTAAGCCTTCGTCGGCAGCGTCAGATGTGTATAAGAGACAGCTTATAGTGGTTCTTTGTATGGGTGTGGTGGGAGGATACTTTATTCTCTCAAATATTGGTGGTTTTTTCTATCTACCTGGAAACATGCCACTACTAACAGAATTTAGAGAGAAAGGCGAAGGATTCTCTGGATTAGAGGAAGAGAAACTCCAAGATTTAAATTTAACTTTAGTAGGTGAGAATTCATACCAAGAAGAAAATTTTGGTCTAAAGATTATAAAAAACGGTGCAGTGGAACTTGTTGTGGAGGAGGGAAAATTTATGGATATATGGAACAAGATAACATTTACAGTTAAAAGTTTCTCTGGCTTTGTCTCTAATTCAAACTTTTACAGACAGAATAATCGCTATTTCGGAAATATTACGGTTTTAGTGCCATCAAAGGGCTTTGATAACTTTATAGATAAAATCTCAGATTTTGGAGAAGTGGAAAATATCTCTATAAACTCCAAGGATCTATCAGGAGAGTATGTGGATCTCTCCTCAAGGCTCAAGGTTCTTGAATCGCAGAGAGATTTACTCCTCTCGTGGCTAAGTGATGCAAAAGATATAAAGGACATGCTATCCATAAGAAGTGAACTTGATAAAATTGAGACAGAGATAGAAAAGATTAAGGGAAGAATGAATTATATCTCCTTCCATACTGACTTTTCTCAAATCACTATTAGTATTAGAGAGAAAGGTGAAAAGCCCGGTGTAGTTCCCCCAATCATTAGAAGAATACTTGATGCTTTAAACAGAGCCTTAAATGGATTTGTAATGTCAATTTTCGTAATAATCATAGTCCTTGCATGGCTAACTCCATGGCTTATCCTGATTTACATAATTTACCTTATCTACAGAAGGAGAAAAGAAAATAAAGAAGTTAAATAGTGGTTTTTCAAAAAGTGAATTTGTGATAAAATGAATTTTGTATGAGAATTATAGACAAAAAGACTGTCAATAAAATATTGAACCTTTCAAGACTATCTCTATCAGAAGAAGAAAAAGAGGAGTTAATTCCTCAGTTAAACCAGGTTCTCTCCCACTTTAAGTCAATAAACGAAATAGATACGAGCAATGTGGAACCCATGTTTCATCCTCCATTACAAAAACTTTCCTTAAGAAAAGATGAATCTAAAAAGTGGTTTGATAGGGAAGTTTTAGAAAAGATTTCTCCATTCTTTGAAAAAGAGTTTGTAAAAGTTCCAAAGATTATAGAGAAGAAAGATGAAACCATTTAGACTATCATTAACTGAAACCCTTAAACTTCTAAGAGAAAGAAAAATTTCTCCTCTTGAATTAGTTGATGAGTACAAAAACAGGGTTAAAGAAAAAGAGGGAAATATAGATGCATATCTCTCCTTCAACTGGAATGAAGCTAAAAAAAGAGCAAAGGAACTTGAGAAAGAGGAAAGAGATTTACCACTCTATGGAATACCCTTTGCAATAAAGGATAACATCCTTGTTAAAAATCTTCCCAATACCTGCGGTTCAAAAATTCTTGAAAACTTTATTGCTCCCTATGATGCCTTCGTTATAGAGAAAATTAAAAAATATGGCGGTATTATAATTGGAAAGACAAACATGGATGAATTTGCCATGGGTTCTTCCACTGAAAACTCAGCCTTCAAAGTAACGAAAAATCCATGGGACACTGAGAGGGTCCCTGGTGGTTCTTCTGGCGGTTCTGCTGCAGTAATTGCTTCTGATATGGCTTTGGTGGCTCTTGGCTCTGACACAGGAGGTTCTGTAAGACAACCCGCCTCCTTCTGTGGAGTTGTAGGACTGAAACCAACATACGGACTTTTATCAAGATTTGGCCTTGTAGCCTTTGCCTCCTCCCTTGATCAAATTGGTATTTTTGGAAAAACAGTGGAAGACACCTTTTATGTTCTCAATCTCATTCAGGGATACGATGAAAGGGATTCCACATCTCTTGATATAAATTACAATAAGATTCAGCCCTTTGGTGGAAAGTTAAAAATAGGCATTATAAAGGAAATAAACAAATTTGGTATAGAAGATGTCATCGTAAAGAATATGGAGGAATCTCTAAAAGCCCTCGAGAGTATGGGTCATAAGATAGTTGAAGTCTCTCTACCAAATATACACAACTCACTACCTGTCTACTATCTTGTTGCCTTTGCAGAGGCTTCAAGTAACCTTGCAAGGTATGATGGTGTAAGGTATGGTTTAAGAGTTGAAAGTGGTAATCTCAAAACAATGTACACAGAGACAAGAAAGGCTGGGTTTGGTAAAGAGGTTAAGAGAAGGATTCTTCTTGGAACATTCGTTCTCTCATCAGGATACTATGAGCAGTGGTATCTAAAAGCTTCAAAGGTGAGAAGACTAATAACCAACGACTTTGAGGAGGCATTTAAAAAGGTGGATGTATTATTCTTCCCAACATCTCCAACCCTTCCCTTTAAGATTGGTGAAAGGATAGAGGATCCATTAAAGATGTACCTTGCCGATGTTATGACAGTCCCTGTTAACCTATCAGGAATTCCAGGTATAAATGTCCCCACTGGAGTTTACAATGGATTGCCTGTGGGAATGCAAATTGTCTCAAATTATCTTGAAGAAAATAAAATATACAGAGTAGCTTTAGATTTGGAAAAAAGCATTCCATTTGAAAGAAAACTCTGATATAATTTTGTGGGATTGAGAGAAACGAAACACAAAAATATAAAAAGAGAGAAAGAGACCGAGAGGCCCTTTTTAAATTTATAGGAGGTATTTTATGGAAAGTAAAGATCTTTTGAAAGAGCTGGAGGAGAAGCGGAAGAAAATAGAAGAGGGTGGAGGCCCTGAAAAGGTTGAGAAACAGCACAAGAAAGGAAAATTAACTGCATGGGAAAGAATTGAACTCCTCGTTGATCCCGGCTCCTTCACAGAGTTTGGAGAATTTGTAAAAACAAGAAGCACCTACTTTGGTCTTGACAAAATGTTTATTCCAAGAGATGGAATCATAACAGGTGTGGCAACTGTCAATGGAAGAAGAGTAGCTCTCTATGCTCAGGATTTTACAACACTTGGTGGATCTCTTGGTGAAATGCACGCATTGAAAATAGTAAAGATGCAGGACCTTGCAATGAAACTTGGAATTCCATTTATTGGTATGAACGACTCTGGTGGAGCAAGAATCCAGGAAGGTGTTGACTCACTCTTTGGGTACGGAGAAATATTCTTCAGAAACACAAGAGCATCCGGAGTTATCCCACAGATATCCATCAATATGGGACCTACAGCTGGAGGAGCAGTTTATTCCCCGGCAATTATGGATTTCATAATTATGACAGAGAAGGCAACAATGTATATCACAGGACCAAATGTTGTCAAAGCAGTGACAGGAGAGGAGATAAGTCACGAAGGACTTGGTGGTGGACTTGTCCACAACCAGAGAAGTGGTAATGCTCATTTCCTTGCAAAGACTGATGAAGATGCCATAGAAATTACAAAGAGACTTCTATCTTACATTCCAGATAACTACCTTCAGGAGCCGGCCATGGTTGAAACAGACGATCCCATTGATAGAGCAGATGATGAATTAAGAGATATAGTTCCAACAGATCCATCAAAATCTTACGATGTTAAGGACATTATAAGAAGAGTAGTTGACAACGGAGAGTTCCTTGAAGTTCATGCTCTATACGCTCCAAACATTGTTGTTGGATTCGCAAGAATCGGTGGAAGAAGCGTTGGAATTGTCGCAAATCAGGCAAAGTATCTTGCAGGAGTTCTTGATATAAATTCATCTGATAAAGCTGCAAGATTCGTGAGATTCTGTGATTCATTTAACATTCCCCTTGTTACATTCACAGATACCCCTGGTTATCTCCCGGGAGTAAATCAGGAACACGGAGGAGTTATAAGACACGGAGCAAAACTTCTCTATGCCTATTCAGAAGCCACAGTTCCAAAGATTACAGTTATCTTAAGAAAAGCCTATGGAGGAGCATACATTGCCATGTGTTCCCGTCATCTTGGTGCTGATGTTGTCTATGCCTATCCCACAGCAGAGATTGCAGTTATGGGAGCAGAGGGAGCAGCTGAGATAATCTTCAGAAAAGACATAAAGGCAGCAGAGAATCCCGAAGAGATGAGAAAGGAAAAGATTAAAGAGTTTAGAGATATGTTCGCAAATCCTTACAGGGCAGCTGAGAGAGGATACATTGATGATGTTATAGATCCAAAATTTACAAGAAAGAAAATAGCAGAAGCACTTGATTTCTTAAGAAGTAAGAGCGAAAGCTTACCAGAGAAAAAACATGGAAATATGCCTCTTTAGGAGGAAAAGATGGAGATAACTTCTATATGGGAAGGTCTAAAATTCACAATTGTAGCAGTAGCAATAGTATTTGGAGTACTTGCTTTTCTTGGTTTCGTGCTGGTAATGTTCAAATTAATCTTCTATCATCCAGAAAAGGAAGGGGGAAAGGAAGAAGTTAAACAGACAGGTCCTGTTTTAGCTCCAAAGAAAGAGAAAGAGGATAAGAGAAGTAAATTAAGAAAAATAGCTGCAATTGCTGCAGCACTTTCAGCTTATGAAGAAGTAAAGACAAGATTTATAGGACCCACTGGTGAAGGTCTAAATTTCTGGAGAGTGAAAGAGATAGTTGGAAGAAAAGTATCTTCAAAAATTAAAACAAAGAGGTGGAAGAATGGCTAAAAAGTTTAGAGTAACTGTAGATGGAGAAACTTTTGAAGTTATTGTTGAAGAAATAGGAGAGTCAAAGACTCCCCAGGTAAAAGAGGTAAAGGAGGTCAAAAGGGAAGTTCCAACTGTTCCAGTCTCCACTCCCCCACCAGCCCAGCCTGTAAAGAAAGAAACCAAAAAGGTAAAGGTAGCTGAAGGAGTTACTGTTGTATCTGCACCACTTCCGGGAAAGGTACTAACCGTCAATGTATCTCCTGGAAAGGCAGTAAAGAAAGGCGATATTCTCCTTGTTCTTGAAGCCATGAAGATGGAAAACGAAATATTTGCAGCAGAAGATGGAGTTGTTAAAGCCGTTCATGTTTCTACTGGACAGAATGTAGAAACAGGAGAACCTTTAGTTGAAATAGAGATTGGAGGCTAATAATGGGCTCATTAGGAAGCCTTCTCTCCATGAGTGGAGTTCTCTCCCTGACCTGGGGAGAATTGATAATGATTGGAGTTGGGGCTTTTCTTATCTATCTTGCAATAGCGAAAAAGTTCGAGCCTCTTTTACTTATGCCCATAGGGTTTGGCTGTATACTTGCAAATCTTCCCCTTGCAGGGTTAATCTCTGAACCTCATGGAATTCATCCAGGCGGTCTGTTCTATTATCTCTACAAAGCTGGAATAGAAACTGAAATATTCCCGCTACTTATATTTATGGGGATTGGAGCCATGACAGACTTTGGACCTCTTATTGCAAATCCATGGACCATACTTCTCGGTGCAGCAGCACAGATTGGAGTTTTTATTGCCCTGATAATAGCATTACTTCTTGGCTTCAACATGATGGAAGCAGCATCCATTGGAATAATAGGAGGAGCAGATGGACCAACATCGATTTATACTGCGGTAAAACTCGCCCCCCATCTTCTCGGTCCTATAGCAGTTGCTGCGTACACTTATATGTCCCTCGTTCCCCTCATTCAACCTCCTATCATGAGACTATTTACAACCAAAAAGGAAAGAACTGTTGTTATGGAACAGTTAAGACCTGTTTCAAAGACAGAAAAGATACTCTTCCCTATAGTGGTTACCATAGTTATAAGTTTGCTCTTCCCTGCAGTGGCACCAATAATTGGAATGCTTATGCTTGGAAATCTGTTTAGAGAGAGCGGTGTGGTGGAAAGACTGAAAAATACTGCTGCAAACGAACTTATAAACATCGTAACCATATTTCTTGCCACCACTGTTGGCTCCACAATGACTGCCGAAAGGTTCTTAACTGCAAAAACCATAGGAATTATAGTTCTTGGACTCGTTGCCTTCATAGGAGGAACAGCAGGAGGAGTCCTGCTTGGAAAAGTGTTCTACTGGGTAACTGGAGGAAAGGTAAATCCTCTCATTGGTTCAGCAGGTGTATCTGCAGTACCTATGGCTGCAAGAGTTTCTCAGAGAGTTGGACAGGAGGAGAACCCTGGAAACTTCCTCTTAATGCACGCTATGGGTCCTAATGTTGCTGGAGTTATAGGAACTGCTGTAGTTGCTGGAGTTATGATAACCCTTCTTGGACATTAATATATGAAGTTAAGGAATCTCGTTTTCTCCTCACTTTTCTCCATTCTTATAGTAATTGGCTCCTACATCTCCATCCCCTTTCCCTTTACCCCTGTTCCACTAACCCTTCAGCTGTTCTTTGTTCTCCTGTCAGGAGTTATGCTGGGGCCATACTTTGGTTTTCTATCAGTTTTAATGTATGAAATTTTAGGGATTCTTGGTTTTCCTGTATTTGCAGGAGGGCAGGCTGGTCTGTCTGCCCTCCTTGGCCCAACAGGTGGCTATCTTCTCGGATTTTTAATTGCCCCTGTTGTTATAGGTTCCCTAAACAGAAAAAATAAAAAACTTCTTATATTTGGAATCATCTTAGCCATACTGGAAATTCATCTTCTGGGGATTACTTATTTATCTTTTAATTTGAAAATTAGCCTATCAAAGGCATTTTTAATAGGCTCTTTGCCATTTCTACCCCTTGATTTTGTCAAGGGAATTTTTGTTTACTTATTCTCTGCCGCCTCCATCAAACTACTTCACTTCTCTTCTTTGTCATAGGGAACACCCAGAGACCTGGGAGCTCCCATTCTCTTCCTAAATGTCTCCTGCGCGCTTACGAGAAGGACAAAAAGCGTTGCAAGATACGGGAACATAAGAAGAATGTTTGGTGGTATCCCTATAGGTTGAAGGAGGTATTGCAATACATAAATTCCACCAAATAGATAGGCTCCAAGCATAGCTCTCAAAGGATTCCAGAGTGCAAATATTGTGAGAGCTATCACTATCCATCCTCTACCTCCCGTCATACCCTCTATCCACGAAGGTATGTAGGCAAGGGATAGGTGCGCTCCTGCAACACCTGCAAGCACTCCGCCGATAATAACACACACATACCTTGTCTTATAAACATTTACTCCCATGGCATCTGCAGCAAGAGGATTCTCCCCCACAGACCTTATATTTATTCCCACCTCTGTTTTAAAAAGGATAAACCACATAACAATTCCAGCTATGACAGATATGTAAAATATTGGATCCTGATGAAACAGAATCTCCCCCACATAAGGAATCTTTGAGAGTATTGGTATCTTTACTGACTCAAATTTTGTAGTTAATGGAATACCTATATATGCCTTTCCCCAGAGTCCGCTTATACCAAGACCAAGCATGGTGAGGGCAAGTCCAGATATAATTTGATTTGACTTTAATGTAACACTTACAAAGGCATGAACCAGAGAAAGAATTGCACCGAATACTGCAGCAGCAAGCAGTCCAAGCCATGGGTTTCCAGTAACAAGTGCCACTCCAAAACCTGAAACTGCACCGATAGCCATTAAGCCCTCAACACCAAGATTTAAAACTCCAGATCTCTCTGCATATATCTCTCCAAGTGTTCCAAGAAGAAGCGGAGTTCCCGCGACAAGGGTCCTTTTTAGAACAGATATAATTAAAAATTCATATCCTCCCATTTTCTCACCTCTTAATTGAAATTTTATACTCAAGGAAGAAATTGATGGATATAACAGATATGAGTATCAGTCCGTTAAATATATTGATTGTGGCAAAAGGAAGACCCATGGATGTTTGAATGGTATCTCCTCCAACAAGAATACCACCAAAAAATATAGAGGAAAGAATAACCACTAAAGGATTTAGCCTTGCAAGCCATGCTACAATTATTGCTGTATATCCATAGCCTGAAGATATCTGAGTTGGTGTGGTAAGATGATGATGGATCCCTGCAACTTCTCCCACACCAGCGAGTCCAGCAATTCCACCGCTTATAGCCATCATTATTATAGTTGTTTTTAAAAAATTTATCCCGGCATACTTTGCTGCCTCGGGATTCTCTCCTATAACTCTGATTTCGTATCCTGTCTTTGTTTTCATAATAAATATGTAAATGAGTATGGCAAGAATAATACCTATAATAAGTGTTGGATAGTGAATCCTTGTACCTTTTATAACAGGGAGTGTTGCTGAGGCTGAAAAGTTGTCTGTGTACGGAAATCCATACTGGGTTTTTCCTTTCCATGGACCATAAACAAGATACTGTATAAATTGCTCAGCTATGTAGTTAAGCATGAGAGTTGTAATAACTTCATTAATCCCCAGTTTAACCTTCATAATAGCCGGGATAATTCCCCAGAAAGCTCCTGATATAAATCCACCAACAAACATGAGGGGTAAAACCACAAAGGCAGGGTATGTCTTTCCAAGTGAAAGCCCTATCCATGTGGCAAGAAGTGCACCAAACAAAAGTTGACCGTCTGCTCCAATGTTCCAGAATTTCCCTTTAAAAGCGAGGGTAAGACCTATACCACAGAGCATAAGTGGAATTGCCTTTGTTATTGTCTCTTTCCATCCATAAATACTTCCAAAGGAACCCACAAATATCTTTTGAAGAGCATAAAAGGGGTTTATACCTTTGAACAGAAATATAAGACCACCAATGAGAAAACCAATTATCAAAGAAAGAATAAGGTATACAAATCTTTTCTTGGGGGATATCTCACCTCTTCTTTCTACTTTAATCTTCATCCTTTTCCTCCAATGTCTTCGAACCTGCCATCATTAAACCTATGTCCTGAAGACTTGTCTTCTCTCTTGGAGCGATACCCATAAACTTCCCCTCAAACATTACTGCAATCCTGTCACTCAGTTCAAATATCTCTTCTAAATCCTCCGAGACAAGAAGAATAGCTGCACCCTCCTCTCGCTTTTTTAAAAGCAGTTTTCTTATATACTCTGTTGCTGCAACATCAAGTCCATAGGTGGGGTGAGCAGCAATTATCAGATTTGACTTTGTAGAGATTTCCCTCGCAAGAATTAACTTCTGTATATTTCCACCTGATAGAAGTTTCACTGGAGTTTCTATGGAGGGAGTATCAATGGAGAACTCCCTTACAAGCTTTTTAGTGTGTTCTTTTATATAGGGATAATTAAGGAATGAACCCTTTGAGAATGGTTCATGGTAATAGTCTCGTAGAACTGCATTTTCGTATACAGATAAATTGGGAACTATTCCAAATCTAATTCTCTCTTCAGGGATATGTGCAACGCCTATATCTCCAATTCTTTTTGGAGAAGAGTTTGTAACATCAACATTCAGAATTTCCGCTTTCCCACTCTTTACTCTTCTCAATCCTGTTATTGCTTCCACCAGCTCTCTCTGACCGTTTCCAGCAACTCCAGCAATTCCAAAAATTTCATTTTTATGAACGTTAAAGGAAACTCCCTTAACAGCCATAAGACCCCTGTCGTTTTCTACAAAGAGATCTTTAACTTTAAGAACCTCCTCACCCTTTTCTATTTTTTTCCTCTCAAGCTGAAAAATAACCTCTCTTCCAACCATCATTCTTGCAAGCTCTTTCTTGCTGGTATCCTTTGTTTTTACTGTGGCAATAACCTTTCCCTTTCTTAAAACTGTAACTCTGTCACTTATCTCCATAACCTCCTCAAGTTTGTGGGTAATGAAGATTACAGAATGTTTTTCCTCCACCAGTCTTTTGAGTATTGAGAAAAGCTCCTCTGTCTCCTGAGGAGTAAGAACAGAAGTCGGCTCATCAAGGATAAGCAGGCTTGCACCTCTGAAGAGAGTCTTTATAATCTCTACCCTCTGCTGTTCTCCAGCAGAAAGCTGCAATATTTTTGCTCTTGGATTTATTTTAAGTCCATACCTATCTGTAAAATCACATATTCTTTCCTCAATAACTCTTGTGGGATAGAAGAAAGGAGCTTCTTTAAACCCCAGGGATATGTTTTCTGCCACTGTATGAGTTGGAATAAGCATAAAATGTTGATGGACCATACCTATTCCAAGTTCTATTGCATCTCTTGGGGATCTTATGGTTACCTTCTTTCCGTTTATATAAATTTCTCCCCTATCAGGCTGATAAATTCCATAGAGGATGTTCATCAAAGTTGTCTTACCAGCCCCATTCTCCCCAAGAAGTGCGTGTATCTCTCCACCTTCTACATCAAGGTTTACATTGTCATTGGCTATGACTCCAGGAAACTTTTTATAGATATTTTTCATCTCCAGTAATTCTATTTTTTTACCCCCCTGAGAATGAAGTGTATTCCTTCTCTTTGGCTTCAAATCTCACCCCTTTTATAAAAATACTAAAGAGGGGGAGAATTCCCCCCTCTTTGTATATAATATCCACTGGCTACTTTGGAATCTCTCCCTCTACATTATCAACAAACCAATCTATGCTCCACAAAAGATCGTGGCTTCCTCTTTCTCCTGGTTTGAGCCTCATTGTGCCATTTTGATCATAAATTGGTCCGGTGAATGGATCAAATAGAATTGTTGGCTCCTTCATCTGTTCTAATCTCTTCATAATTAGATCATACACACTTATCTCACCAAGTATTGGATCCTTTACCATCTTTGATTTAAGTTCATCTATGAACTTTGGATTTATTGGAGTGCCAAATTCGCCTCCAAGTTCGCATGCTCCCTCTTTTGCAAGCCACCAATAATCTCTATTATCCCATGTGTTTGTATATACTCTTCTTAAGATTTCCTCGTACATTATTCCCCAGTCCACCAGCTGACCGGAGACCACTGTATCTGGTCCAAACTTCTGCATAGGACTGTAGTGAGAGAATGTGTATATCTGCTGTCCTTTCTTTGTGTGTTCCTGTCCAACTTCAATGACAGCTGTTGAATCCTCTGTAAAGGCAAGACAATCTACACCCTCAGCTATTAATGACTCAGCAGCTTCTCTTGCCTTTGCTGGATCATACCATGAGAACAGCCATCTTACATAAACCTTTGCATCTGGATTCACCTCTTTTACACCAAGAGCATAAGCATTTATGTGTCTTACAACTTCAGGTATTGGGTGAGCGCCAACATATCCAACTTTATTTGTCTTTGTTAGAGCTCCTGCCATCAAACCATTAAGATAGTACATCTGATAAAGCTCAGCAAAGTAAGTGCCTGAATTCTTTGCTCTCTTATAACCAGAACAATGCTCAAATATTACATCTGGATATTTCTCTGCAGCTTTAATAGTGTCATCCATGTAACCAAAACTTGTTGTGAAGATAACATTGCATTTCTCTTCGTTTATCAATCTGTCAATAACTCTTGCGGCATCACCTTCTGGAACTGACTCAACATAAACTGTCTCAAGCCACGGGAATTTTTCCTCTACATACTTCCTTCCAACATCGTGGGCATTTGTCCATCCATAATCTCCTATTGGTCCAACATAGATAAAACCTGCTTTAATTTTCTTCTCCTGGGTTTCTGCCGGTTGCTGTTCTTGTGGTTTCTCTTCCTTGGGGGCGCATGAAATGGCAAAGGAAGTAAATAGGAGGAGGACAATCATCAAGATTGCCAGAATCCCACCAATTTTTTTCATTTAACACCTCCTTGATTGTTTTACTAATTTCCATTTTATAATTCCTTGACTTTCCTTGTCAAGATTTAAAAATTGACAAGGGTAACGGCTACGCCTTAAAATAGAATTGTTATGTTAATTCAAATTTACGCAATAAACAATCTACATGATGCAGAAAAATTGTGTGAGCTTGGAGTGGACAGATTGGGGATTGTAACCTCAAAAAATGGAGATGTAGAGAAAGGAATTGTCTCTTACATGAAGGCAAAGGAACTTATAAGTTCCATAAGAGAACAGGGGAGAGAAACAAGCCTTATCCTTGATGTGAAGGAGATAGAGGAGATAGTTCCTGCTATAGAGCTTATAAAACCAGATTACTTACACATATGCTACGAGGTGGAGAGAGAATACCTCATTAAACTTAGAGAGAGTGTAAAGAGTAAGATACTTCTCGCTATACCTGTTTCAGGAGAGGAATCCATAGAGAAGGCTATCTTGTTTGATGACCTTGTGGATTCCTTTATTCTTGATACGCCTGGAGAGAGTAAGCAGATGCCTGGTTTTATTGGTGCTACAGGAAAGACCCATGACTGGAATATAAGTAGAAAAATCGTTGAGAGTGTAAAAAAACCTGTTATTCTTGGAGGAGGCCTCTCGCCTGAGAATGTATGCAAAGCTATAAAAAGGGTAAAGCCATCTGGAGTTGATGCAAAAACTTCTCTTGACATTCCAGAAGGTAATGGAAGGAAAGATATTAAAAAGGTGGAGCTTTTTGTTAAGAGGGTGAGAGAATGCAAATTTTAGTGATTGGTGATAACTGCGTTGACATCACTATAAAAGGAAATTTTCAGTTTGAGAGGGACAAAAATATAGTTCCAGAGGATATAAAGGTTACACCTGCTGGCACAGGTGTTAATTTTTCCTGTGCACTTTCCAATCTTGGATACGAAGTTTTTTATTTCACTCCTTTAGGGAACGATACCTTCTCATCCATTATTGAGAAACATCTTGATTTTTTCAAAGTTCGGAAAGATTTTATTGACAGAGTAAATAAAAAAACGGCACTTATTGTAGCTATAGTAAACGAACAGGGGGAGAGAACAACATTTGCTGGCATTAAAGATGTATCATACGAAGAAATAAATGTTGGAAAACTGAAAGAGATAAACTTTTCAAGCCTTTCAGCTGTGTATATCTCAGGAGGAATTTTAACAAGTAAAGCTTCCCAGAAAAGGTTAAGAGAAGTAGTTGATTTCATAAGCAAAAAAGAGATAAGGGTATTTTTTGACACACAGATAAGAATAGGGGAGGAAATAGATGGATTTATCGATGCAGTTTATTATCTTATGGAGAGAAGCAATGTAATTTTTTCAAATTTAAGGGAGTTTTCTTTGATTAAGGAGGAATTTAAGTATAAACTTATAGATGAAGGAAAGTTTTTTGTAATTAAAATGGGTGAAAAGGGTGCAATGTTGATTACACAGGAAGAAAAAATAGTCTTCTCTGGAATACCGGTAAAATCAGTGGATACTACAGGAGCAGGGGATGTCTTTAATGCATCTTTTGTATACAAGTATCTTGAATCAGCTAACCTGAAGGATTCACTTGAGTTCGCAAACCTATCTGGAGCTTTATCTACAACAAAACTCGGGGTATACATACCTTCTAAAGGAGAGATTTATGAGTTTATGAAGAGAAAGGAGGAAGAATGTTAAAAAATGTAAAGGAGTATCTTTATCCAGAGTCTTTAAACGAGGCTTTAGATTTGCTCAAAAAGAAGGGTAAATCTGCAAGAGTTGTGGGAGGTGGACTTGACATCATATGGAGGAGTCCGAAAAGTGTTGAATGCCTTATAGATCTTGAAAATCTTGGTCTCTCCTATATAGAGGAAGATGAGAAAAGGATAAAGATTGGTGCTAAAACTACCATCGGTGAAGCTCAAAAGTCCTTAGTGGTTGGGAAGTTATTTAAAGGCAAACTAACGAAAGTTTTCTCTGAGATTGCAACTCCCATTATAAGAAATGTAATAAGTTTTGGTGGAAGTGTGGCAAGAAACTATCCGTGGTCAGATATTACTGCAATTCTTTTAACCCTTGATGCATCACTTGTTATATTTACAGGGGAAGAAAAGGAAATGAAACTTTCAGAATTTATGCGGGTTGAAATTGAGGAATTCCTGGACGAAGCCATAATAAAGGAAGTAAGGATAGACAAGTTTGATCCATCATACCATTTTTCATATATAAGATTCACCAGGACAAGCGCAGATATTCCACTATTAGATGAGGGTATGCTTTTGAAATTTGACAAAGAGAAGAAGGTGGAAGATGCAATAGTTGTCATCGGCGCAAGACCCTTTGGTCCTATAAGGATGGAAGATGTTGAGGATTTCTTACTCGGTAAGACGCTCACAGATGAAGTTATAGGAAAAGCAAAGGAACTTGTGATGGAAACTGTAAAAGTGGCAGATGACATGAGGATATCAGGAGATTACAGAAGAGAATTAAGCGGGGTTTTAACCAACAGGAATCTGATGAGCATAAGGGAGGAAATATGAAGATAAAGTTTAAATTAAATGGCGAATATGTTGAATTTGATGCCTACCCTGGAGAATCACTATTTGAACTTCTAAGGAGGAATGGACACACAGAAGTTAAAGGAAACAACTGCAAGACAGGTGAGTGTGGTGCTTGTACAGTTCTACTTGATGGAGTACCTGTTCCTTCATGCACTATACTTGCAGGAAGAGTTAAAGATAGAAGCGTTATCACAATCAAAGGAATAGGAGATATGGAGAAACCACATCCACTACAGAAAAGCTTCGTGGAAGAAGGCGCCGTGCAATGTGGCTACTGCATTCCTGGAATAATACTATCCATGAAAGCGCTACTTGATGAAAATCCAGATCCCACAAGGGAGGATATTAAAAAGGCTCTTTCAGGACATCTTTGCAGATGCACAGGTTATGTTCAGCAGATAGAAGCTGTTGAAAAAGCTATCAAGTTGCTCAAGGAGGAAGAAAATGTCTAAAAAGGATAAAAAGGAAGAATTGAAAGTTGTAGGGGATAGTGTAGAGAAATACGATGGGCTTGCCCTTGCCACAGGACAACCACTCTTCACAGATGACATCAATCTCCCTGACATGATTCATGCAAAACTTCTGACCAGTCCCTTTCCACATGCAGAGATAATTGACATTGATACAACTGAGGCAGAAAAACTCCCTGGTGTTAAAATAGTTCTCACATACAAGAATACTCCAAGGATACCTCATACCACTGCCGGTCAGGGTTATCCAGAACCATCACCTTATGACGCCTTTATCTTTGATAGGAAGGTAAGATTTGTAGGTGACAGGGTTGCTGCTGTGGGTGCTGAAACTCCAGAAATTGCCGAGGAGGCACTGAAACTTATAAAGGTTAAATACAAAAATTTACCGTCAGTCTTTGATCCAGAGGAGGCAATGAAAGAAGGTGCACCAGTTATTCATGACGAAGACGAAAGCACTGGAATTTACAACAAGGAAAGAAACATAGTTTCACATGTTGAAATAGAGATAGGAGACGTTGATAAGGCCATAAAGAATGCAGACTTTAAAATTGAAGGATACTATACAAAAACCCAGTATGCTCAGCATGTGCCCATGGAAACACATGTAACCATAACATATCTTGACGAAAATAATAGACTGGTGATAAGAAGCGCAACTCAGGTTCCTTTCCATGTAAGAAGAATAATTTCACAGATACTTGGAATTTCCATCAACAACATAAGGGTCGTTAAACCTCGAATTGGTGGAGGGTTTGGCACAAAACAGGAGATAGTGCTTGAGGATATATGCGCTCTTATGACATTAAGAACAAAAAGACCTGTAAGGATGGAATATACAAGAAGAGAGGAGTTTGTTTCCGCAAGAACACGACATCCATCAAAGATTTACATAAGACTTGGCGCTGACTCCTCAGGTATCCTTACAGGAATAGACATGAAAGTTGTTTTAAACACAGGAGCCTATGGTACACATGGACCTACTGTTCTATTTAATGTTGGCAGCAAGTCTCTTCCCATATACAACAAGGCAAAGAATGTAAGATTTGTTGGAGATGCAGTGTACACCAACCTTCCCATTGCTGGCGCATACAGAGGATATGGTGCAACTCAGGCTTATTTTGCTCTTGAAACTGCCATAGATGAACTTAGCGAAAAAATGGGTATTGATCCAGTGGAATTTAGAAAGAGAAATCACATAAAAGAGGGTGAAACATCTCCCATATTTGAAAAACTCGGAGAAGGCAGGGAGGGAATACCTCAAATCATTGAAAGCTGTGCTCTGGATAAATGTATTGAAATAGGAAAGAAGGAGATAGAATGGGATAGATGGAGAAACAAGAAAGTTAAAAAAGGATCATACATTAGAGGAGTGGGTATGGCTATACTCATGCAGGGATCTGGTATACCTTTAATAGATATGGCATCCTGTGAAATAAGAATGAACGACGATGGAAGTTTTCAGCTCTTTGCAGGTGCAACAGATATAGGAACAGGTTCAGATACAGTTCTTGCACAGATTGCAGCAGAGGAATTAAAGACAGATTACAGGAACTTCTTTGTTTATTCATCAGATACAGATTTCACTCCTTTTGATACTGGCGCATACGCATCAAGTACCACCTACATTTCTGGTGGAGCTGTCCTAAAGGCCGCTAAAGACCTAAAGACCAAGATCATAAATTATGCGGCGAAATTACTCAAAGAGGATCCAGATAATCTTTATATTATGGATTCAACTGTCATAAGCAAAAAGAGTGGAAAGAGTATAACATACAAAGAGATAGGACTTAAGAGTTATTATGAGGAGAAGCAGGAACACCTGATAGGAGTAGGATCTCATGTTTCTCCCAAATCCCCTCCTCCATTTGCCGCTCACTTTGTTCTCGTTGATGTGGATACAGAAACTGGAAAGATTATACCGGTGAAGTATGTGGCAGTTATAGATGCTGGAGTTGTTATACATCCAAAACTTGCAAGAGGTCAGGCTATGGGAGCAATAGTTAACGGTCTCGGATACGCCTTAACTGAGGAATTAAAATTCACAAGAACAGGTTCATCAACAAATCCCACATTCTTTGACTATAAAATCTTCACATCTCTTGACCTACCAGAAATTGTGGTAAAGTTTGTTCCAACCTATGAACCTACCGGACCATTTGGAGCAAAGTCCGTTGCAGAGGTAAATATAAATGGTGCATTACCCTCAATTTCCAATGCAGTGTATGACGCGGTAGGGATTAGGTTGAAAGAAGCACCATTTACTCCAGAAAGGGTATTTAAACTTTTAAAGGAAAGGGTATAAAAAATAAAAAGGGAGGCAGAAGCCTCCCTTTTATCACATTTCTGAGAGCTTCTTTAATCTTTTATCTTTTTCTAAAGCAAACTTTTTAATTCGTTCAAGTATGTAATCTGGCGTTAAGTGAGCTTCCTCAAGCACATCATCAACTGTACCACCGGTTCTCCATCTGTTATCCCAATCAGAGGACATTGAGTATTCTTCACTCACCTTACTGAACAACCAGTCACTCATGTTTCTTAAAGCCTCGCTGGTTATAACCATTGAATCTCTCCAGTGTGAGAGAGGTAAGACTTTGTTTCTATAATCCTTGGGTTCTTTCATAAATAACTCGTAGCTTATGGCTGCCACTATTTTTACATTTAATCCAAGTTCATCAAGTTTTGGTAGTATCTTAACAACACCGAGGGTGGAGCTTGTTCCCTGAACAATAACAGTCCCCATCTCTGGAAGGTCTTTTTTGTAATCTCTCAAGATGTATGCGCCATGTGCCGCCTCAAAATGGCTTGGTATACCAAGTTTTTCTCTATCAGGTATGGGAATTCCCGGCCTTGTAAGATGAAGCACAATTATTGGTGCATCCTCCTTCAGCGCTCTCCCAAGAACCACAGGAACCTCATTGTATTCCCATGGATGCAGGTTTATCACCTGACCTCTTGGGAATAGTTTTCCCACATAAGGAGCAAATATTCCAAAATGCGTTCTTGAGTCATCTGCTGTCTCTGGTCCAGAGTGACCTGCAACCCATATAACTTTTCCAACTTTTAATGGACAATCCTGGGCAAGCTGTGAGAACAGTCTCATCATACCGTATTTCAGATATGCAAAGGAACCATAGGTAGATGATGTGGAATAAAATCCAACAAATTCTTTATAGGGGTCCTTAGCCACATTAACAGTTTCAATGCCTGCACAAATACCAGAATTTACAAACTCTGTAATCTCCTGGGGAAGTAAGACTCCATCAGGATTTTTCTCCTTATCATACCATCCATAACCGGGAAAATCACCAAAGGGCCTTGCAAAGCCATCAATTCTTGTGGATTCAGCAAGGTCAGCAGACATGGCTATAAACAAAGGTCTATTATACTTCTTTGCAGTGTAAGCATTTATCCACGCTCCCCACTTTCTAAATGCATTTCTATTTGGAACAACCTTTCCCGGTTCTCTGTCTCTTATACACATCTCCGAGCCCACGAGACTAGGCATGATCTCGTATGCCGTCTTCTGCTTGAAAAAA
>CBFDTJ010000025.1:0-18399 GCA_965612865.1 uncultured bacterium | reverse complement strand
AAAAGACTCCCACGCTGTCTTAATACTCAAGGACCCTTTTCCACCAAATCTAAGAAAATTCCTTTTTACTCCCCTAAAAGAAAAATTTAGCGGAATTGATTTAATCTCAGATGGTATTGCTCCAATACATTTTATCTGTGCACATCATGGATGTGAAAGATGTAAACTTAAGGAAAAATGCAGAACATTTGATAAAAATCCTTTCATTAAACTACTTCAAATAGCTGATAGATTTGATTCATCAAATCCCCCGAATTCAGGTAAACAGGAATTTAATGAAACCTTCCTTTCGGACTTCTTTTTAAAGGAAAAAAGGGTGGATTATGTTAGATTATCTTACTTAAGAATAAGACTTGAGAAATTCGTTGACTTATTCTTTAAGGAACTAAAGAGAGATAAGATAATATGGGGTTTAAAGCTTTTCCTTAAGGAAGGGATATCAGATACAAGAAGAGGAGCAAATGACATAGACCTCTTTTCCCACTCCTATGCAGTGAGCTCAATATTCAAGGCATTACTCTTTGACTATCTTTACTTTGGTTATCCTTTTCCCGAAACTATATTTGATGTAAACTTAAAGTTTCTAAAAACAGGGAGAAAAGAAAAAAGAAGGATTGAAGAAGAGATTGCCTTTGGAAACGAAATCTTTTCCATAGAAGATACAAGCTTCTTTCTAATCGGGCAGGGAATTGATAAACTCTTTCTTAAATTGCACAGCATAGAAGGAGAAATAGTGAATGAAGTCTTTGTGAAAAAAACAGAAAAAATTTACCCGCATCCATTAAAACCGGATGAAATTCTATCCACAGTGCTTGTAAAAACCCCACAGGATACAGGGATGACCTTTGAGGAAATGGTAAATGGAGTTAAAGAAATAATTGATTTTGGAAGATATAAAGAACTTGAAAAATTAAAAATCAGAGAAAAGGGACTTAGAAAACACATTAAAAATTTAAGAAAGGGAAACAAGAGCGAGGAGGAAAAGTTAAAATTAAAAATACTTAGAAAGGTCCGAAGTAGAATTAATTATCTTAAGAGGGTGGTCAAAGGTAAAGCAAACATTAAAAAAATAGAGAAATTCCTCTCTCTCACATTAGCACCTATAAGACCCCCATCAATAAACAGGTTTTCTGAGTTTTTGTTATCACTTATGAATAAAAAGAAAATGAATATAAGAGAAATAACGCTCAAGCTGTTCTTAAATAAACCTGTTACCATTTCAAGGATAGTTAAATATGGTTCTGATCTAAAAAAGGTAAATTCCTTAGAAGAGATAACCAAGTTCTATGGAAAAATAAGATTTGGCAGAAGATACGTTAAAGGAAAATATTTAACTGTAAAGGGAATCAAATTAGAGAAAGAAAAAGCGAAAATAAGATTTGACGATTTTGATATAGAGATTCCTCTGTTTTATAATGGAAAAGAGGTGGACAGATTAAATCTCTATTTTTTTCTAAAAGGAAAAAGAAATGGGAATTTATCTTTCTACCTGGGAAAGGGAAGGAGTTTAGTGCATATAACAGAGATTAAGGAAGGTGATAGAATAAAGATTATAAGACCTTAAGGAGGCATTATGGGAGGTGATAGAAGCAAGGTTGAACTTTCTGGATTTGTAGCAAAAAATTATGATATATTGATGAGTCTACTGACCTTTGGTGGATATTCAAGGCTTATAAAGGGAGCTATTGATAAGATGGATCTAAAGGAGGGGGATAGAGTTATTGACTTTGGGTGCGGAAGCGGAAAAAATGCCATTTTGATGCTAAAGAAGATGAAATTTAATGGAGAGATAGTGGGTGTTGATATATCAAAAGAGATGCTCGAAGCGGCAAAGAGAAGAAGTGAAAAGTATAAAAATTTTAAAGTTTTTGATGGAAGAATTGAAGAGGACTTACCCTTTGAGAATGAATTTGACCATGTTTTTATGTCCTTTGTATTTCATGGATTTGAGGATTATGATAGAGAAAAAATTTTAAAGAATGCCTATAAAAGTCTAAAGGATGGAGGGCAACTTAACATACTTGATTACTCTGAGTTTGATATTGATACGGCAAATTTTATAGTAAGATGGTTCTTTAAAAAGTTTGAATGTCCGCTTGCCTTTGAATTTATAAAAATAGATTTATCAAAATATGTAGAAAATTTCGGTTTCAAGGTAGAAAAAGAAATTCCATTAGCCTTTGGATATATAAGACTGCTTGTGACAAGAAAAACTTTATGATTCCCTTTTAATAACTATTCTTCCAAGAATTAAACCAACAAAGCTAACACCCATTAAAACCTCAAGAATTGTAAGAATCTTTGTGAGCGTATGGAGGGGGATAATATCTCCATAGCCCAGAGTTGTTATTGTGACAAAACTAAAGTAGATAAAATCAAAGAGTCTTACACCTCCATAGGTTAGTTTATGTGCAGGGATTATATAAAAACTTTTGGGATCATAGAGGTAAAAGGAATAGTATTTAATCCCGAAAAAGACTACAAGACCTACAAGTGCAATTATAATAACTGCAATAACCTTTGCTCCTGTAAGTTTTCTTGTAATAAAGAATAGAAACCAGAGCCATAGAATCGAAACCCCCACCATGAAAAACAGAAATAGATAGATCCTCATAATTTTACCTCCTTAAATTTTTTGAGGGATAACTTATTATACCCTCTTTATTTTATAACTCCTCTCTCCTAAACCTATTTCTTCAGCATATTTAAGTTGAGTTTCTCCGGATAGGTGGTGAATATGATAGAATTTGTCTTCTCCAATAAGGGGTATTTCTTTAACTGATGTATCAGGAAGTGCCGGTGCATTCTTTATTGCATCAAAAGATGCTTGTTCTACAGACAATATATCTTTTGAACCAAAAACACCCACATCAGGAATAATGTTTGCATCATGCCATGGAAGACAATCGCAGTCTGGAGATACATCTACAACAAAATTTATAAAAGATACCTTTGGCTTTTTAATTTTTAAAACCCCGAAGGCATACTCTGCCATTTTTTCTTCAAGTTTCTCAGTTGGTTCTTCCCATACAATACTTATTGCACCTGTGGGACATACAGTCACACACTCTCCGCATCCTGTACATCTATCATAGTCAATATCTGATTTTCCATTAACGATTTTTATAGCATCCTCGGGACAGTGTGACGCACACTCTCCACATCCTATACATTTCTCTTCATTAAATGGTGGTTTGAAATCTGCATGCTGAACTTGTTTTCCAGCTCTTGTAGCACACCCCATGGCAACATTCTTTATAGCTCCTCCAAATCCAGCCATCATATGGCCTTTGAAGTGGGTAAGAACAAGAAGGTAATCGGCATCAACAATGGCACCTGCAATTTTAACAGTTCTAAAATACTTTAAATTTACAGGTATTTCTTGATAATATTGACCTTTAATTCCATCAGCGATTATCACAGGGCAACCTATAGATGCATAGGAAAATCCATTGTAAACTGCTGTGTTTAAGTGGTCCACTGCATTTGACCTTGAACCTTTGTAAAGAGTGTTGGAATCTGTGAGAAATGGTTTGCCACCTTTCTCTTTAATTACATCAACAACCTGCCTCACAAATATAGGTCTTAAAAAACCATGATTCCCAAGCTCACCAAAATGAAGTTTTATGGCTACAAGATCACCCTCATCAATATTATCAGTGAGTATATCTGCTATCTTTCTTATCTTCTTTAAAAATGATCTCTCTTCTGATATAGATCTCATGCTACCAAAATAAACAACACTCACCTTACGCCTCTCTATACTTAAATTTTAAGAATTCGTCTGCTGTTTCTTCAAGCATAAGATACAAAAGTAAATCTCTATGAGTCTTCACATATGAAGGAACTTTCCCAATATTACATAAGGCTGGCTTAAGATAGGATGCTGCCCTGCAATTTAAAATCTCTTCGTCCTTACCAAGTATTTTTTCCATAAACTCTTTATCAATGGGAACAGGGGTTCTTCCAAAATAACCTTTTATGAGCATTCTAAATTCCTTGCTCACCTGTTTATATCTTTCTCCTGAAAGGACATTAAAGACAGCCTGAGAGCCAATTATTTGACTTGTGGGGGTAACAAGGGGAGGATATCCAGCATCTTTTCTCACCCGTGGAACCTCCTCAAGTATCTTATCAAGAAGATCAAGTTTCCCAATCTGTTTTAACTGGTTGTACAGATTTGTAAGCATTCCCCCTGGAATCTGAGCCTTGATTTGTCTTTCATCTGGTGGCGGAAAATCAAGCTCTGAAAGTAATTTTCTCGTAAGATCTAAGGCTTCGTCAAATTTATCAAGATCCTCGTCTGTAACAATTCTTACTATCTTTTCAACCTTCTTCATGTCAATTTTTTCTACATCAAAATTTCTGTAATACTTTCCATAGTATGGAGAGTATTTTCCAATCTCGTCAAATATCTTAAAAAGTTCTTTATTTATATATGCGAACCTGCTCTTATCAATGTCATGTTCAATTCCCATAAAATCAGCAAAAACAATGAGAACCTCAATGGAAGGATGGGATGCTCCTCCAGCAAAAGGAACAAATGCTGTATCAATAAAATCCACCCCAAGATGCATTGCTATAATCGCATTGAGAGTAGCAAACCCAACTGTAGTATGAGAATGAAGTGTTAAGGGAACTTCCAACTTACTTTTTAGAAGCTTTATGAGTTTATATGCCACCTTTGGTTCAAGAATTCCAGCCATATCCTTAATTGCAATCTGATCACATCCTTCATCTTGAAGGGTAAGGGCAAGGTCAAGGTAATACTTCTCATTAAAAACAGGGCCTGTTGTATAAGACATTGCACCTTCAATTTTTCCTCCATAGGTCTTTGTGGCCATGATGGATGTTTGTAAGTTCCTCCAGTCATTTAAGGCATCAAAAGTTCTTATAAGATTGGATCCAGTTCTAACTGTTTCCTTAACAAATGAAATCACAAGGTCATCTGGATATGGAGAGTATGCAAAAAGATTCTGCCCCCTTATAAGAGTTCGTATATCAAGAAGATTTGATGCAACTTCTCTTATCTTCTCTAATCTTTCCCATGGGTCTTCTTTTAAGTATCTCATGGCGCTATCAAGGGTCGCCCCTCCCCATACCTCCATGCCAGAAAAACCAGAATCAACAATTGGTTTTAAAACTCTTAAAATTTGCTCTGTAGTCATTCTTGTGGCAGCATTACTCTGCTGCCCATCTCTTAAAGTAAGGTCAACAAATTTAACCTTTTTCATTGTTCTTCCTCAAATATGAGGGTAAGAATCATGGGTCTTCTTCTTGTCTTTTTATAAAATAGAGAAGAAAGTGCACCATTTATATCCCTTTCAAGGATATCCCTTGAATAGTTATGATTTTCGTAGAAAATAGTTAAAATTCTATCCCTGGCACTCTGAAGAATTGGTTTAAGTTCCTCTTCTGCAAAGAAACCTCTTGAGGCAAACTTAATATCCTTAAGCCTTCCTTTCTTAACTATAAGAGCAACAGCAACAATCCCCTCCTTTGCAAGAAATCTCCTGTCCTTTAGAACTTCGCTCTCTTCTTTTTCAAAACCAAGACCATCTATAAACAACTCTCCAGAAATTTCCTTTTTCCCTCTCCTCACTCTATCATCATACACAATTAGAGAATCACCATTTTCGAGAATAAATATATTGTTATCCTCAACACCAACATCAAGAGCAATCTTTTTATGTGCATAGAGATGCCTTGTCTCTCCATGAACTGGAACAAAAAATTTTGGTTTTGTCAGCTGAAGCATTATCTTCAATTCATCTCCTGAAGCATGGCCTGATACATGGATTCCTTCTTCCTCTCTATAGATAACATCGGCGCCGAGAGAAAATAGATTGTTCACTGTCCTGTTAACAAACTCTTCATTACCTGGTATAGGATGGGCAGAAATAATAACTGTATCTCCGGGAAGAATTCTTAATCTCTGGTGGGTGGAAGATGAAAGCCTTGTAAGACCTGAAAGAGGTTCTCCCTGACTCCCCGTTGTAAGGATAACAAGATTTTCGTCAGGAACAAGAGGAAGCTCATTTATATCAACAGTTAAACCATCAGGAATATTAAGGTATCCCAGCTTTTTTGCAACACTTATAATGTTTACAAAGCTTTTACCATCAACATGGACCTTCTTTTTTAACTTCCATGATATATCGAATATCTGCTGTATTCTATGAATATTTGTTGAAAAGGTGGTTATTATGATTCTTCCCTTTGTTTTTCTAAAAAGTCTTTCAAGATTGTCGCCGACAATCCTCTCTGAACCAGTAAGACCATCTCTTGTAGCATTAGTTGAATCTGAAAGGAGAAGCAAAACTCCTTCCCTCCCGAGCATTCCAATCCTCTGCAAATCTATTGCTCTTCCGTCAATGGGAGTAGCATCTATCTTGAAATCACCTGTGTGAAATATAGTGCCACAACCCTTTCTTCTTATAATAAGACCTATTCCATCTGGGATGGAGTGATTAACATACACCCCTTCCAGCTGGAAGGTTCCTATATTAAATCTTTCGCCAGGCTTTATTTCATGCTCTTCATATGGTTTGTATCTTCCAGGAATAACTGTTGAAGCAAGTCCTAAAGTGAGTTTTGTTCCAAAAAGAGGTAATTTAATCTTTTCAAATACAAACTTTATTGCCCCTATATGATCAAGATGTGCATGTGTAAGCACAAGCCCTTTTAACTTATCTTTAATTGTTTCAATATACCCCATATCCGGGATAACCTGTTCAACTCCATACATCTCTGCCTCTGGAAATTTGAAACCTGCATCAAGAATAAAGGCAGAATCTCTATCCTCAAAAACTGTCATGTTTTTTCCAATTTCTCCAAGACCACCGAGAAACGTAATTTTAACAGGATTTTCTTTACAATAATCTTTTAAATTCGTCATAATTTATGTCTCCGCAAATACCAAAACTTACATTATCAAAATTTACCTTCTCTGCTTCCATCATAATTTCATCATAAGTGACAGATTGAAGCTTCTTGATAACCTCATCAAAAACCTCCACATAGCCCCTCCTATGATAAGAAACAGCATTTCTTTCACTTCTTGAGAGAGAACTCTCAAGTTTTAGCAGAGAATTCCCTATTAAATACTCTTTTCCCCTTTCTATTTCATCTTTTTTTACACCTTCCTTAGTTATCCTTGTAAGTATCACTTTTATCTCGTTAACTACCTTTCCAACGTTTTCCTTTGATGTAGCAAAGTATATAACTCCTGCACCTGTATCCTTATAGGATAGAGTAAAGGTATATATAGAATAAACAAGTCCTAACTCCTCTCTTATCTTAGAGTAAAGCCTTGAAGACATTCCTCCACCAAGTATAACTGTGTATAAAAGAGAAGAGTAATAATCTGGGGATACAACTGAAGGAAATGGAAATCCAATTGAGATATGAACCTGCTTTGTATCTTTCCATTTTACACTTATACCTTTTTTAAATTCAGGAGCTTTAGGAGATGAGTTGAACCTGGAGTTCTTGCTCTTTTTATCTATCTTTTCTTCAAGAATGCTTTTAACCTTGTCAAATTCCAGATTTCCATAAACAGAAATAATAATCTTTTCTGGAGTATAGAAACTCCTGTAAAAGTTTATAAGCTTGTCTCTTGTTGCATTCTTTATAACACTATCCTTTCCAATAACTTCAAATGAGAAAGGAGAACCACTCCACATTGCTTTTTTAAGTTCCACAATGGAGAGTTCATCTGGTGAATCCTCAAGGGATAAAATCTCCTGGATAACAACATTCTTCTCCCTTTCAATTTCCACCTCTGGGAATGATGCATTAAAGAGAATGTCAAAGAGTACGTCACTTGCTCTATCAAAATGTTTGTCCCTTGCTCTTATATAAAACCCGGTAAACTCACTTCCAGTAAATGCATTCATATCTCCACCAATACCCTCAATCTCTCTGGGAATATCCAAACTATTTCTTCTATCAGTCCCTTTAAAAACAAGATGCTCTATAAAGTGTGAATATCCATTTGTATCTTCTGTTTCAAATATTGAGCCTGAGGGAACTAAAACAAAAAGAGAAAAAGAGGGGAAATTTGAATTCTTTTGAAAAATAAACTTAGACCCTGATTTCAGGGTCTTTTCTATTATTTTCTCCATTTACCTCTTCTATTATGGGTGTTTTTTTCTTTCTCAGGAAAGAGCCCTTTCTGAGTAAGTGTTATTCTTCCAAGTTCATCTACTCTCTGAACCTTTACCACAATTTCTTCGCCTACTTTTGGCCAGAGTTTGGGATTCTTTGCAGTGGAAGCTGGCATCTGGGATACATGCAAGAGTCCATCTTTACTTGGAGTTAACTCCACTATAAGACCAAAATCTCTAACAGAGAGTACCTTCCCAAGATAAACTCTTCCTACCTCTACATCTTTGGTCAGCTCTTCAACCATCTTCTTGGCTTTATTACCGGATTCCATGTCAGGCGCTGTAATATACAGAATTCCTGTGGGTTCAATATCTATTTTAGCTCCTGTTTCCTCTATAATCTTCTTTATAAATTTTCCCTGAGGACCAATTACATCTTTTATTTTTTCAGGTGTAATATCCATAACTATAACTCTTGGAGCATACGGGGATACAGAATCTCTTGGTTTATCAATCACCTTTAACATTTCCCCTAAAATGTACATTCTTGCTTCTCTTGCCTGAGATAGGGCCACCCTTAAAATATCTGTATCTATACCCTTTATCTTCATATCCATCTGGAGCGCTGTCACTCCATTTTTAGTTCCTGCAACTTTAAAATCCATATCTCCAAGAGCATCTTCCATTCCCTGAATGTCTGTAAGAACTACAAAACCATCTTCTTCCTTTATAAGTCCCATGGCTATTCCTGAAACAGGTCTTTTTATAGGAACACCTGCATCCATTAGAGAAAGTGTGGAACCGCAAACAGAAGCCATAGAAGTTGAGCCATTTGATTCAAGAACTTCAGAAACTACCCTTATTGTGTATGGGAACTCATCTTCAGGAGGAAGCACAGGAAGCAACGCTCTTTCTGCAAGAGCTCCGTGTCCAATTTCTCTTCTTGATGGTGCACGCAAAGGCTTAACCTCACCTACGGAAAATGGAGGGAAGTTATAGTAGTGCATATATCTCTTGGTAAATTCTTCTTCCAGACCTTCAATTAATTGACCTTCACCAACCCCTCCAAGGGTGGTAACAGAGAGAACTTGAGTTTGACCTCTTGTAAATAATCCAGAGCCATGAGCGTAAGGGAGAAAACCAACCTTTATATAAAGTGGTCTTACATCCTTTGGTCCTCTTCCATCTACTCTTATCTTTTTCTCAAATACTCTTCTTCTGACATACTTTTTGAGTACTTTCTTGAATATATATTTTAGCTTTTTCTCAAGTTCATTATTCTCTTCGTCTTCAGGAATAAACTTTCCTACAAACTCTTCCTTTAATTCATCAAGTAGTGCTTCCCTCTCCTTTTTATCCTTAGCTTTTGAGAGAATTTCCTCAATTTTTGGTTCAAGCTCTTTTCTTGCCTCTTCAACCATAGATTCTTCTATTTCAAGAGGAGTAACTTCCATCTTCTCCTTTCCATACATAGAGGCAAATTCTTTTATCTTTCTTGCAATTTTTCTAATCTCTTCATGAGCAACTTCAAGGGCATCAACTATTACATCCTCTGGAACCTCTTTTGCTCCTGCTTCAACCATAATTATATTATCTTCTGTTCCAGCCACAACAATATCCATTTCACCATTTTCTATCTCTTCAAAAGTGGGATTAATTATGAATTTATCTCCTATCTTCCCAATTCTTACTGCACCTATGGGACCTTCAAAGGGAGCATTTGAAAGAGATACAGCAAGGGATGCTCCATTTAATCCAAGAATATCAGCAGGATTTTCCTTATCCTGAGATAAAACAGTAACTATCACCTGTACATCATTATAGAAAAACTCAGGGAATAGTGGTCTTAAAGGTCTGTCAATAAGTCTTGACTTTAATATCTCTGACTCTGTTGGTCTTCCTTCTCTCTTGTAGAAACCTCCAGGAATTTTTCCTGCAGCATAAAGCTTCTCTTCATAATCTACAACAAGGGGAAGAAAATCAATATCCTCTCGGGGTTCTTCAGAAACAGTAGCAACAGCAAGAACAACAGTTCCACCAAGTTTAACAAGAGTGGAACCACCGGCTTGCTTTGCAAGTTCTCCTGTTTCAAAAATTATATTTTTTCCCGCTACCTCAATTTCTAACGTTTTTTTCTCTATTTCTTGACCCATTTATTTTCTTAAACCTAAGCTTTCTATTAAATGAATATACCTATTATAATCCTTCTCTTTTAAATAATTTAAAAGTTTCCTTCTTCTACCAACCATTTTAAGAAGACCCCTTCTTGATGAATGGTCCTTCTTATGAACTTTCAAGTGTTCTGAAAGTCTCTTAATTTTTTCAGTAAGTATTGCAATCTGTACCTCTGGAGAACCAGTATCACCTTCGTGAATCTGATACTTTGCAATAATTTCCTGTTTTTCTTCCTTTTCCAGCATCTTTACCTCCTAACCTACCCCTTAACCCAGAGTAAATTTTTCTCCAGGTCAGGGATCATTGGCTTTTTTATTAGTTTAATCAAAGGTAATTATAGCACATTAAAGGAATTAGTTCAAATAGGGAATATTCTTAGAATAAAAACTGGCTGGGGAGCAGGGATTCGAACCCCGACTTACGGATCCAGAGTCCGCTGTCCTACCGTTAGACGACTCCCCAACCACTATTTATATTATAACAAAAATTTATAATCTTCCATGATATAATGAAGGTGGCAAATGGAGGTGAGGGAAAATGTATTTTATCTCAAGATTGAGAGCTAAACTGTTATTGGTTATTCTATTAATACTTCTCCTATCTATATCCCTGCTTGGACATAATAAAACCTACAGTACATCCAGCTTAGCAAACCAGGGGGGTATCATTGTATATGTTCCTCCCAACTGTTCCCCTGCTACAATTATGATACAGACAGGCACCGCCTTAATAGCTCAGGGTCAAACAGATGCTTCTGGAAAATATGATACATGCTATACTCTACAACCTGGAAGATACAGAGTTACAGCTTCGAAGACAGGATGCACATTCTATCCGCCGTATATTGATGTTGATGTGGTGGCAGAGAGTAAAGTAGAAATTCATTTTGAATCATGTGAGTGTGAGGAAATACCAGAGGAAGGATTGGACTTTGGAGATGCACCTGAAGGTGTATTAGCCTATCCTTCTAAAGGGGTTATAGGTAATTTTCCAACATGTAAGGGAGTTGGTCCCGGCAAATGGATACAACATGGACTTGGATGGGCTCGTTTTGGACATGGATGGGACAGCGAAAATGATGGAAATGGAGGGCTGTGTCCAATTTTCGCTCCATACGATAATGATGAGTGTTTTAAGGATGGGGATAGTGGACTTTTGTATCCTGAGCCCTTCACAATAATTGGTGGACAGGTTGTTCCATGTCCTAATTCCAATGGAACTCCTCTTGGAAAAGTGTGCCAAACCGCTGTGTGGGGCAAAGACATTGATATTATTGTCAAAAACAATATGCCTGTTGATGGATATGTGAATGTCCTTATGGACTGGAATCAAAACGGATCCTGGGGTGGTCATTCAGCATGCCCTGGACAGATTTCTCCAATCCCTGAGCATGTCTTAGTAAACTTCAGAATTCCAAAGGGATATTCAGGATTTCTATCAGGTCTAAATCCTCCGCCATTTAGCATTGGTCCTACACCAGGATATGTATGGGCAAGGTTTACCATCAGCGAAAGGCCTGTACCTGTGGATTGGAACGGTAGCGGAGCTTTTGAGGATGGAGAAACTGAAGATTATCTTCTACTGATAGGACAAGGGGTAACAGAAACAATGGACTTTGGCGACGCACCTGATCCCTCATATCCTACACTTCTTAAAAATAACGGAGCAAGGCATATCATAACTCCAAACATCCTTTTAGGAACAAAAATAGATTCTGAAAATGATGGGCAACCAAATGCAAATGCAACTGGAGATGATGTGCTTGACGGAAATAATGATGAAGACGGAGTTACCTTTACAACTTCACTTATACCTGGTGGAGTAGCTGGAGTAAAAATAATCGCTTCAGCAAGAGGATTCATTGATGCCTGGATAGACTTCAATATTGACGGTGATTGGCTTGATACCAATGAGCAAATATTTATAAGTACTCCGGTATCCGCTGGAGTAAATAACTTAAACTTCAATGTTCCTTCATCTGCAAAAGCTGGTAAAACTTTTGCTCGATTTAGATTCAGTACTACTGGTGGACTTTCTCCCACAGGTCTTGCAACAGACGGTGAAGTTGAGGATTATATGGTGGAGATTGAAAAGAAGAATCCAGGTGGAATAATAGTTAAAATATATGACTCTCATGATGAAGAAAATAAAACAAAACCATGTCCAAACATACCAATAACTATAAGCGGGCCTCTACCTTCCACCTCTATTGTAATAACCGGTAAGACAGATGAAAATGGAGTTTTTGATACATGTTATACCCTTGTACCTGGAATATATAAAGTTAAACCAGGAATAAACTGCAGTCCAGACCTTAAAACAGTTATGGTAAGTTCTGGTAAAAAATCAGAGGTCTATTTTGTCTGTAGCTGTTTTGGCGGAGTAACAGGATACATAGGATGTGATTATGGTCCCTGCAAAAATGTATCTGTATTAATTTACGATGAGAGCGGTGAAATTGTATGGGAGACAAAAACCAATGACGAGGGTGTCTTTGATACATGTTATAATATCCTTCCTGGAACTTATACAGTAAGACCTGTATCAGAAAAATGTAATTTCACGCCAAGTGAACAGAAAATTGAAATTGAAGCCTGTCACAAAACATATATCAAATTTAAATGTGACTGTTGCAGAGAGTGTCAACTTGGTGGCATCATCGCAATCTTTAAAAAAGAGTGCATTCCAGATGAAGTTAAAATTTACGACGAGAAAGGAGTTGAAGTAACAGGTAGCTGGAGCAGAAAACCGAATCAAGAAGGAGTTTTTGATACATGTAAAAATCTAAATCCTGGAAAGTATAAGGTGGTTCCCTTTAAAGAAAACTGTAAATATATTCCTGAATATCAATGGGTAGCAGTTAAACCATGCGAAAAAACAAGAATTGAATTTGATTGTGAGTGCGAAGAGTGTAAAAAGGGAGGAATTAAAGGAAAAGTTGTGTGTTATAAAGATTCCTCTACATTCGTAGGATGTAAAGATGTAAAAATACTTATATTTGACTCAAGTGGAAATCTCGTTTGGGAAGGATTAACTGACGATAATGGAGAGTTTGATACATGTAAGAGCCTTGAACCAGGAAACTATAAGGTAGTTGCTAAATCACCCAGAGATTCATGCAAAATTTCACCTGAAGTTAGAGATGTTGTGGTTAAAGCTTGTGAAAAGAAAGAAATAACATTTGAATGTAATTGTTGTAAAGAGAAGGGAGGAATAGAAGGCTCTGTTATTGATTCTGACACAGGAAATGGATGTAAGAACGCTACAGTAGTTGTACTGGGTCCATTACCAAGTAAAGAAATCGCTTGGTATGGTAAAACAGATGAAAATGGTAAATACTCCACTTGCTTAACGCTTATACCTGGTGATTATGAAGTATATGTGAAGTTGAAATGCGAGACAGAATCAAAGAAGGTTACAGTAACAGCTGGAACTCACGTCACTGTTAATTTTAAGTGTAGGTGTGTAGAGAAATCAGTGCCTTTATGGCTTAATCCTCCATACGAAGAGGTCGAAGTTAAGGAAGGATATACTTTCAAAAAAGCTGTGGAAATTGGTAAACCTGGTGAACCAATAACAAACCTTATGGCAGCAAAATTTTATGTGGAATTTGATCCAAAGCTTATAAAAGTCTCAAAGGTCATAGAGGGAGGATTCTTGAAACAGGGTGGAGCTTCCACTGTATTCTTATATACCATTGATAACTTCACCGGGAAAGTAGTTATCAATACATCAAGGCTTGGTGGTACAGGGGCAAGTGGTTTTGGAACACTTGCAGTAATTTACTTTAGTGTAACCCCCTCAGCTTCAATCTCCACTACAACTGAGGTTAAATTACCACTTGGATATTCAGATCTTAGAGACACCTCTGGAGATCCAATAGCTCATTATACAGAGAACGAAACTGTAAAATTTGTGGAAAAAGTCAAACTTGTTGGGGATTTTAATGAAGACGGAAAGATAGATTTTGAGGATCTGGTTATCTTTTCACTTGCCTTTGGACATAAGAAAGGAGATAAAGGCTGGGATAAAAAGGAATCAAATATCCCCGGATCTCCTTTCAATAGATGTGATATATGGGATTCTTCACCTACAGGATTAGCACCAGTAACACAGAAGAAACCAGATGGAGCAGTTGATTTTAACGATCTAATGGTCTTTATTATTAACTGGAATTTCTACAAACCAGAGGGAGGATAAGATGAGAAAAATAATTCTACTTTTACTGCTTTTCATAATACCGCTATCTCTGTCCTTCTCCTCTGAAGGAACAACTTTAAAAATTACACCTGAAAAATCTGAGATAAAAGAAAAAGAATCTGTAAAGATTACACTGTCAATTGAAAATTTATCACCTAATTTACTTGGAGTCCATATAAAGATTGGATACAATGAGGAGATTCTTTCTGTTAAGAGTGTAGAAGAGGGCGAGTTTTTAAAAGAAGGTGATGTTTCTACTTTCTTTAAATTTTCTACTGAGAAAGGTTTAATAGATATCTCCATAGCAAGATTAGGGGATCCAGTAAAAGAAGAAAAGGGGAATCTCTGCTATATTACTTTTGAGGGAAAAAAGAAAGGTGAAAGTTATCTAAAATTTGTTCTGATAGATCTAAGAGATTCTCAGAATCAGAGTATTGAAGCTCATGGAATAGATGGAAGTATAGTGGTAAAAAAGGAATATGAGTTTAAGGATATAGAGAATCATTGGGCTCAAGAAGAAATTGAATATCTTATTGATCTTGGGATAATAAAAGGTTATCCCGATAAAACTATCAGACCTGATAATAACGTTACAAGAGCAGAGTTTGTTACAATAATGGTAAAAAGTCTTAATTTAGAAGCATATTTTCCTGAGAAACCAACTTTTCCTGATGTTCCGAAATCTCACTGGGCTTATGGCTTTATTGAAAGAAGTGTAAAAGAGGGACTTGTAAAAGGATATCCAGATGGAACATTTAAACCCAACAGAAATGTATTAAAAGCGGAAGCTATAACTGTTATTGTGAATGCGAAGAAATGGCCTATTATCAAACCGAAGACCCCCTCATTCTTTGATGTTCCTGCCAATGAATGGTACTATCCCTTTATAGAAACTGCATTCCAGAATAATATTATCAGGAAACCAGACTATCCAATAGTTATAAATTCAAGATTTTACCCTGAAACTCCTGCAACAAGAGCTGAACTCTGTGTGTTTGTCGCAAGGATGCTTGGAGGATTCTAGGTTTTTAAGTATATTTCTTTCAAATGGCTGGCAAATGCCAGCCATTTTTATTTTATTATCTTCCCTTGACACAAGGCTAAATTCAATATAAATTTAATTAAAACTTGGATTTGAGGTGAGTATGAAGGAGATTCCTCTTGCTTTATCTTTTGATGATGTTTTATTAATACCAAACTATTCAGATGTTCTTCCTAAGGAGACAAACACAGAAACAAAGTTAACAAAAAACATAACAATAAAAATACCTATAATCTCTTCTCCAATGGATACTGTCACTGAATCCCTTATGGCTATAGAGATGGCAAAAAATGGAGGTGTGGGAGTAATACACAGAAACATGGATATTAAAGATCAAGTAAGGGAGGTAGGAAAAGTAAAAGAGGTAGAACCTGATTCTAAAAGTTCAAAAGGAAAGGATGGTGGGCTTCTTGTTGGAGCAGCAGTTGGCGTAGGGGAAGAATCTTTTGAAAGAGTTAAAAAACTAATTGATTCTCATGTAGATTTCATAGTAATTGATACTTCCCATGGCCATTCAAAAAGAGTTATTGATTTTCTAAAAAGAGTAAAGGATAAGTTTCCAGATACCCCTATCATTTCTGGAAATGTGGTTACAGGAGATGGAGCGATGACACTTCTTGAAGCTGGAAGCGATGCAATAAAGGTAGGTATAGGTGTTGGTTCCATATGCACAACAAGAATTGTTACAGGAGTCGGGGTTCCCCAATTTACTGCAATTGTTAATGTGTATGAAGTGGCAAAGGAGTATAATGTGCCGGTTATTTCAGATGGAGGAATAAGAAGTTCTGGAGATATAGTAAAAGCAATAGGTGGAGGCGCTGATTCTGTCATGATTGGAAGTCTTCTTGCTGGATGTGATGAAAGCCCTACTGAGCTGATAGAAAGAGAGGGGAAGAAATACAAATATTATAGAGGCATGGGTTCATTACCTGCCATGAAAAAGGGAAGTGCCGACAGATATGGTGAAGACGGAAGAGTAAAGATGGTCCCTGAAGGGGTGGAATCTTTAGCTCCATACAGAGGTAAAGTCAAAGATGTTCTATTTGAACTGGTATCGGGTCTTAGATCGGGCATGGGATATGTGGGAGCAAAAACAATAGAGGAATTAAAGAAAAAGGCAAAATTCTATCGAATAACAAATATGGGTCTTACAGAAGGTAAAGTACACGATGTTAAAGAATTATAAAGATACTATCCTGATAATAGACTTTGGCTCTCAATACACCCATCTTATTAAGAGAAGATTGAGAGAATTAAAAGTTCACTCAATAATTGTCCCACCAGATATATCCATGGAAGAAATTTTGTCCCTTTCTCCTAAAGGAATAATACTTTCAGGTGGACCTGAAAGCGTGTATGAACCGGACTCACCAAAAATAGACAGGGCTATATTTAGCTTAAATATTCCTGTGCTTGGAATATGCTATGGACTTCAACTTATAGCTTTTCTTTTTGGAGGAAGAATAAAGAGAAGTAAAAACAGAGAGTATGGAAGAAACAAAATATTTTTAAAGGAATCAAAGTTATTCAAAGGTATACCAGAGAAAATAACTGTCTGGATGAGTCATGGAGATTCAGTTGAAATTCCACCAGATGGGTTTCATACAACATCTGTCAGTGAAAATAACATAATAGCATCCATTGAGAAAGATAACTTATTTGGACTTCAGTTTCATCCTGAAGTAAACCATACAGAGTATGGAGAGAAAATTCTTGATAACTTTCTTAACATCTGTAAATGTAAAAGAGGCTGGGTAGAAAAAGATATCATTGAAGAAAAAATAGAAGAGATAAAGAAAATTGTCGGGAATGAGAAGGTTATTGTTGGTGTCAGCGGAGGTGTTGACTCTACAGTAGTTGCAATACTTTTAAAGAAAGGTATAGGAAAAAATTTGATTCCAGTCTTTGTTGACACAGGGCTATTAAGAAAAAATGAAAAGGAAGAAATAATAAAGTTTTTCAAGGAAAAATTAAACATTGATTTAATTTCTGTGGATGCAAAAGAAAGATTTTTAAATAGATTAAAAGGGATTGTTGATCCAGAGGAGAAGAGGAAAATTATAGGAGAAGAGTTTATAAGAGTATTTGAGGAAATAGGAAAGAAATATAAAGTTAAATACCTTGCCCAGGGAACATTGTATCCAGATGTAATTGAATCAGGGGTATCAAAAGGACCATCAAAAACAATAAAAACACATCACAATGTGGGAGGAATTCCTAAAGATATAGGTTTTAAAATAATTGAACCCTTAAGAGACCTTTTTAAAGACGAGGTTAGAGTTTTAGCAAGAAAACTTGGAGTGCCTGATGAAATACTTATGAGGCATCCCTTCCCTGGCCCAGGACTCTCCATAAGAATCATAGGAGAGATAACAGAGGAAAAGCTTAAAATATTAAGAGAAGCTGATTACATCTTTATCCAGGAGTTAAAAAGGGAAGGTTTTTATCATAAAGTATGGCAAGCATTCTGTGTTCTCTTACCTGTCAAAACTGTTGGAGTTATGGGAGACAGGAGAACTTATGAATACACTGTCGTGTTAAGAGCTGTGGAGAGTAGGGACGGAATGACTGCAGACTCTTCCAACCTTCCTCTCTCTTTCTTAAAGAAAGTTGCATCAAGAATTATAAATGAGGTAGAAGGAGTAAACAGAGTAGTTTATGACCTAAGCTCCAAACCCCCTTCAACCATCGAGTGGGAATAAGATTTAATCAGACTTCGGAGTTCCTAATCCCTGCTTTCTTTATTTTAAGAATAATTTCTTTCAGTATTTTAAAGAACAAATTTATTTCCTCGTTTGAGTAATCTCGATTAATTAACCATTTTAATGCACCCCATTTAGCTGTCTCTTATACACATCTCCGAGCCCACGAGAC
>CBFDTJ010000024.1:0-18845 GCA_965612865.1 uncultured bacterium | reverse complement strand
GACTTTTAACATAAGACACCCGGATAAAACATATCCTGATTCAGTGGGCGAATTCTACCAAACTTTAAGAGAAAGAACCGATGATATGATCATTGTTACCAATCAAGGGTTTAGAAATAAAAACAATGTACTTAGATGGGTTGATTATGATATGACAGAGAGCTATGGAACAGATTATGGCTATTTCGGAAAAGTCCTTTATGTTGAAGGAATGGGCTTTGTTGAGGTTCCACAGACCATATACTATCCTGTGAGTGAGAGTATTATGACTGGTTCTCTTAAAGATACGCTTTACTACCTTGATTTTCTTAACTCTTTAAGGGCTAAATTTGAAGAACCCTTTAAAAATTTTATCTGTATGAACTATGCAGCACCGGAATTCATTCCCCTGGAAAAGAGGGATGAAATAACTGTTTATAAACCCAAAATACCAAAGAATGCAATATTTTTTGGATATGCTTTATCAAAACTTTATAACTTTATATCCTACACTGAAGTTCCTTTTGATAACTCCCTGGAAGAGAACAAAATTTATTTTTATGATCTCGGTAAGCCTCTTGGGGATGGATATGAAAATATAGATGGAGGTTATATAAGATACTACACCAACGGTTTTGTTGCTGTTTGGGAGTGGCAGAATGAGGTGAGTTTATCTTTGAATTCACCCTATATTAAAGAAGGTGTTCCAGTTTATGACCTTTTTAACGAAAGGTGGGCTGGAACGACAGAGAATCACACAATAACCATTCATATATCTCCTGTAAGAGATGAACTCACAGGTAGAATGGCACCATCTGGAAGAGTATATCTTTACCCCTCTTTTACTTTTATTCCCCGGGTGCTCCTTCCCATGAAATTTAAAAACTCAATTTCCTGATAATATTTTTGTGCTGTAAAAGAATATCAAATTAGTTTAAAGAGATTATTGTAATTTATAAAAATAGAGGAGAGATCACTAACCTGTTGGTGAAAATAATCAAATGCAGCATACGGCTTTGACTCTTGACAAAATTGTCATTTTGATGTATTTTTTTAACAAGAATAAAAAAGGCTTAGAGGTGTAGTATGAGAAGGATTATTTTAATTCTTCTTATGGTGTTTCTATCTATATCTTTAGGTCTTGGAGTATATAACAAGTCTATAAAATCAGCATATGGGCTTTCAGGATGGAGTGGTTATTACTTTGTAAAGATTGATAATAATAAGGTAGATTCAACAGCACTCACAGATTACCAGATAAAGGTTGAAATGGATCCAACTCTCACAGATTTCTGGAATAATGTTCAACCTGATGCAAGAGTTGTAAGATTCACAGAAGATGATGGAGAAACGCTTCTTCCTTACTGGATAGAGAAGTGGGATTATGAGAATAGGAAGGCAACAATATGGGTTAAAGTACCGGACATTCCTGTGGGAATTAAATACATATATATGTACTATGGAAATCCTTCTATCTCAGGAATTGGATGGCATACAGATCCAGACAATCCGACATCAGGATGGTGGGCAGGAGATGGAGATAGTACCTTCATCTTCTTTGATGATTTTGAGGGAGGAAGTGTTAATACAGGTAAGTGGGATAAGGGAATTGGATTTATAGGAGGTATAGGAAGGATAGATGTTTCAAATGGTAGAATCTCTTTATCTTCCAGTAGTTACTTAAATGATAGAGGTTATGCTTATATAAAATCAAAAAGAAACTTTGATGAGTATAACGAATTTATCTGGGAAATTGAAACCAAGGTACATCCTTTCCCTAAGTATACTGGAGAAATCTCTTCTTACCCTAATGGAATAAACAGAATCAGACACAAAATAGAAAATATTGGAGTTGGAGATTACTTTATAATGGAAAAAGATAAAACTGAGAATCCAATATCACATATTAAGTATCAATATCCCAACGGACCTTTTTATTCAGATTCTATAGATAAATGGCTCAAAATGACACAAACTTTATTCTCTAATGGAACAAAATTTGAAATAAAAGTTGTTAGAGAAGAAGATGGTCAAACTGAGGTGGATACTTCTACATCAACTTCCCTTGGATCGAATAGAAAGCTTGTTATTGTGGTGGGGGAGAATGGTGGGGGACTGGCATTCTATTATAAAGGGAAAACTGAAGTTGATTATACCTTTGTAAGGAAATATGCCGATGTAGAACCAGAGATAAGTGTTGAGATGATTCCATTAATAAAGGGAACAGCAACAAGAACAGGATACTTTGAGTTCTTTGTAGATAGAGAGGGAAGGAGGTGGTTACTAAGGATACCTGATAGAGGATACACTACAGGTTGGATACCATTTGACAGGTTAAGGGATACAGGAAACTTCATGTCTGGATACTATGCAGATAGGAGATACCACCTTACCTTTGACTGGTATTCATCTGGGAGATGTAGTCTTCTCTTTAATGATAGGAGAGAGGGGGTAAATATTAAGTTTGGGGGGAGGTGAGGTAAGTTAAATAAACTCAGAAACACATAAATTCATTATGGGTTGGAAATTCAGATATCCTCTTGATTTATGGTAAACTTATTGTAGAATAATAAGATGTTGAACTATAGACATGAAGGAGGTTAAGGTGTTTGCAATTATAGAGGCAGGTGGAAAGCAGTATCTTGTTAAAGAAGGCGATACATTAAAGGTGGAGAAACTTCCATATGATGAGGGAAGTGAGGTTGTCTTTGATAAAGTCCTTCTTTTAAAGAAAGAGAACGAAGAAGTTGTTGGCACTCCCTATGTTGAGGGAGCAAAGGTTCTTGGTAAGGTTTTAAAACAGATGAAGGAGAGAAAGATTAAAGTATTTACATATCATGCAAAGACAACCCATAAGAGAATGCTGGGTCATAGACAGAGAAAAACTGTTGTAAAGATTGAGAAGATTGAATTAGGAGGTTAGTTATGGCTCATAAAAAGAGTGGTGGAAAGTCAAAAAACGGAAGAGATTCCAACCCAAAATATCTTGGTGTGAAGGCCTTTGATGGTCAAATTGTTAAACCAGGGTCAATAATTGTAAGACAGCGTGGTTCAAGAATAAAACCAGGAAAAAACACTGGCCTTGGTAACGATTATACAATCTTTTCAAAGATCTATGGAGTTGTAAAGTTCGAGACCTTTGGAAAGGGAAGAAAGAGGGTAAGTGTCATTCCAAAAGAAATTCAATAAAAAGTATTCCTTTGATTTAGCAGAAATTTTTGTCAAGGGTGGAAAAGGGGGGGACGGTATAATAGCCTTCAGAAGAGAAAAGTATGTTCCATACGGGGGTCCTTCAGGTGGTGATGGTGGCAAAGGGGGAGATGTCATACTAAAAGTTAATCCACAACTTGATACACTCACGAATTTTAGATTTAAGAACATATTTAAAGCAGAGAATGGAAGACATGGTGAGGGAAGCAATAAAACCGGTAAAGACGGAGAGGATCTGATTGTTGATGTTCCACCAGGAGTTCTTGTCTGGGATAAAGAGACAGGTGAGCTTCTTGGAGAACTTGTGGAACCGGGAGAGGAACTTGTTATTGCAAGAGGAGGCGAGGGTGGAAAAGGGAATGCTTCCTTTGCTACTCCTGAAAACAGAGCTCCCCGTATAAGAACTCTGGGAGAGGAGGGGGAAGAGAGAAGGCTTATACTTGAATTAAGAATTATAGCTGAAGGGGGACTTGTTGGATATCCCAATGTTGGGAAATCCACAATTCTATCCAAGATAAGCAATGCAAAACCCAAGATAGCATCGTATCCCTTCACAACTCTTACTCCTGTTATTGGTGAGGTAAGAATTGACGATAAGAAGTCATTAAGAATTGTTGATCTTCCCGGGCTTATAGATGGAGCACATGAGGGAAAGGGGCTCGGGCTCACATTTTTAAGGCATATTCAGAGGACTTATTTTTTGATATTTGTTCTCGATGTTTCGGAAACCTCACCCATGGATGCATTAACTCAGTATAAGAATCTTGTAAATGAGATTAAGGAGTTTAATCCTGAAATTCTTGAGAAGCAAAAGGTAATTGTTTTAAATAAAATCGACCTCCCTGTGAAAAATCTTGAAGAGGCAGAAAATTACTTTTATAAACAGGGATTTCCAGTTGTTAAAATGTCTGCTATCAGAGGCGAAGGAATCAGTGAACTCAAAAAAGAAATAGGAAAGATAAAATTACCAGAGAAGGAAAAGGTTGTAAGACCAAAGAGAAGGTATGTTTTAAGAGTGGACAAAGATAAAAGAAAGATTGAAGTTAAAAAGATTGGAGAGACATTTTATGTTTATGGAGAGGAGCTTGGAAGACTTATTAAAGGCGTAGATCTTTCATCTCCATTTGGTGTAGAGAGAGTGCAAAAGATATTTAAAAGGTTTGGTGTGGAGGAGGAACTGAGAAAACTTGGAGTGAAAGAAGGAGATCTTGTTATAATAGAAGGTATAAGGTTTAGATATCATGAGTAAGAAATCAATAGGAATAATTGGAGGTTCTTTCAATCCCATACACATAGGCCACCTTGTTGTTGCTGAGGAGGCAAGGGTGAGATTTTCGCTGGAGAGAGTGATCTTTGTACCTGTTGGTGTTCCAGGCTACAAAAAACCCACACACCTTATAGATCCAGAGAGAAGATTTGCCATGACGCTTCTTGCCACAGCTTCAAATCCACATTTTTTTGTTTCAAGGATCGAAATAGACCATTTTAAGAAGTCCTATACCTATGACACCATAAAGGAATTTAGAAAAATTTATCCAGAGGAGAGCTACAACATCTATTTTATTACCGGCGCCGATTCTGTTTTAAGCATCCTCACATGGAAGAAACCAAGAGAGCTTCTAACCATGTGCTGTTTTATTGCTGCAACAAGACCTGGATACAATCTTAAAAGACTCAAGGAAAAGTTAAAGAAAATTTGTAATAAGTGTGATGAGAGAGTCATAATCATGAGGGTTCCTGCTCTTTCCATCTCCTCCACAGAGATAAGGAATAGGATCAAGGAGGGTCTTCCAATAAAATACCTTGTTCCTGAAGAGGTGGAGGAGTATATCAAAAAACACAATTTATACAAGGAGGATGATCCGTGGGAGGAGAGAAAATTGATCCAATTTTAGAAAAAACTTTTAATGCAATTGTCGACAAGAAAGGGGAGGATATTGTATGTCTTGATGTAAGAAAAATAACTCCCCTTTTTGATTATGTATTTATTTGCTCTGCTGAAACTGACATTCAGGCAAGGGCAATAAGCGACGAAATTTACATAAAATTAAAAAAGAATGAAAAGACACTCCCTCTCTCTGTTGAGGGGTATGAGAAAGGTTCATGGATTGTTATGGATTATGGCGATTTTCTTGTTCATATATTTCTTCCAGAGAAGAGGGAATACTACAACCTTGAGGATCTCTGGATAGAGGCTAAAAGAGTGGAGTTTGGGAAGAAGTGAGAAAGTTTATTTTAATATCAATCCTCTTTATAATACTCTTCTCGTCTATTTCATGTAGTGTTAGTAGAACTTTAAAGGTTATCGTTCTTGATACAAAAGGAAATCCTGTTCAGGGAGCATGGGTAAGTATTCTGTCATATGAGGAAGGAGAAACAGGTAAAGATGGATGGGTAACTTTCAAACTTCAACCCAAAGAGTACATTGTTAAAGTAGAAAAACCTGGATTCTTTAGTGTAAAGAGAAAAATAGATCTTAAGATACAAAGAGAGGTTACTTTTAAGCTTCTAAGTTTCAAAGAAGGAATGTCAAAAATTGTGGAATCCATAAGCAGGGATTTACCAGAAAAAAGGAAATTTAAGACTGTTGTCTATGGTTCATTTCCTGCAGGGAGCATAAATTTTACTGCCAAGTTTTTTCTTGACGAAGGGAAAATAATTGTAGAAAGTGATGAGCTTAAGAGTGAAGTTTCTATTGAATTTAAAAATAACGAGTTTAGATACAATGGTAAGCCGTTTCCTTCTGAAGAAGAGCAGTATCTTCCTTATGTCATAAAACTTATAAACGATTCTGTATTGTTTATAAAAGATTATCCTTTAAGATTGACCCTTAAATATACCGGTTCCACCACATACTTTTCAAACATATCCTTTAAACAGGTAAAGAAGGATTTTAATTTTTTTGGTTTTTTTGTCATTGACAATGCCACTCTTAAAATAAGAAAAGAGTATATAGATTTTTACGCTGTGGATAGACTTGGAAGAAAGACCCATTATTCAATCTGGTTTTATTACGATAATGAATAAAACTCTAAAAAAGTTTATTAAAATTCAAAAGAATTTAAGGAAAAGAATAGTTCTCTCTGGAAATATAGGCAGGGTAAACACTGTTCTTGGTGTGGATGTTTCATATAAAAGAGATTTACAATACACAGTTGTAGTAAAGTATGATGCTTTAGAAAAAAAAGTTAAGGATGTTGTTGTAGAAAAAGAAAAGGTTACATTTCCATACATTCCAACTTTTCTTTCATTTAGAGAGGGTCCCTATGCGGTAAAGACGATAAAAAAACATTTTGATTTAAAAGAGATTGATGTGGTTCTTGTGGATGGGCAGGGAATAGCACATCCAAGAGAACTTGGTCTTGCCACATATATAGGAATTCTTATTGAAAAACCGACAATTGGCGTTGCAAAAAGCCATCTCTTCGGGAAATTTGTTGAACCTGAAGAGAAGAAGGGGAGCTTCACATATTTATTTAATAAGAGAGAGAAAATTGGAGTGGTGCTAAGAACAAAGGATAAAGTAAGACCTCTTTTCGTTTCTCCCGGGAATATGATAGACATAGAAAAATCTAAAGATATAGTGTTATCTCTCTGTATAAAGTATAGAATTCCAGAGCCAATAAGAATTGCTGATAAAATTTCAAAGAGAGTAAAGGAGGAGTTATGGGAAAGAAATTTGGTGTAATTGGAGGGAGTGGATTTTATGATTTACCCGGTGTGAAAGATAAGGAGAAAAAAGAGATAATAACCCCATTTGGAAGTGTTGAGGTTAGTATCGGAGAGATTGGTGATAGGGAAGTTATTTTTGTGCCAAGGCACGGAAAAACCCATACAATTCCACCTCACCTTATTCCCTACAGAGCAAACATCTGGGCTATGAAGGAAGTTGGTGTTGAAAGAATACTTGCGACATCTGCCTCAGGTTCTCTCAACAAGGATATGAAGCCAGGTGATTTTGTGATAATAGATCAATTTCTTGATTTTACACACGATAGAGACTTTACATTCTTTGATTCCGTGGGGAAGGTTGTTCATACAGATATGACAGATCCATACTGTTCGGAGATGAGAGAGGTTATAAAGAATGTTATAGAGAAAGAAGGGGTAAGGTTCCACTTTAAAGGAACATATGTTGCCATGAATGGACCAAGATATGAATCAAGAGCAGAAATAAAGATGCTTCAGATTCTTGGTGGTGATATTGTTGGTATGACTGGTGTTCCTGAAGTTACCCTTGCTAGAGAACTGGGCTTGTGTTATGCCTCTATCGGGATAGTAACCAACTTTGCTGCAGGAATAACAGATGAAATGATAACCCATGAAGAAGTGAAGAGACTCATGGACGAAAAGAGTGAGATACTGAAGAAGATAATAATTGAGGTAGTTAAACTAATCCCAGAGGAAAGGCATTGTAACTGCAGGTTTGCACCAGGCGAAGTTTAACTCTTGTGTTATAATTCCTTTTAGTGAGAGTTCATACACTGGTTGTTGAGATAGGCTCAACTATTACAAAGGTATCTGCTTTCTCCTCTCTAAAGGAGAAAAATCCAAGATATTTAGGAAAGGGCATAGCAAAAACTACAGTTGATGAGGGGGATGTCACAAAAGGGCTTGAGAGAGCTATAGACGACCTAAAAAATAAACTTGGTGCAGATAAACTTACATGGACACATCTCTTTGGAAATTCCTCTGCTGCAGGCGGTCTTAAGATGACAGTTCATGGGCTTGTGCTTGAGATGACTGCAAAGGCAGCAAAAGAAGCAGCTCTTGGTGCAGGAGCCATTGTTAAACTTATAACTGCAGGACTTATAACTCCATATGACTTAAAAAAAATTGAGGAGATAAAACCAAACATAATCCTTCTATCAGGGGGCGTTGATTTTGGAGAGGATAGAATTGTTGTTGAAAATGCAAAAAGATTATCCACCATTTCCATTAAACCCCCTGTTGTATTTGCAGGGAATCGTGCAGTAAGAGATATAGTTAAGGATATATTTAAGAGTAAAGGTTTTAAAATATACATAACTGAAAATGTTTATCCTGAAATTGACAAGTTAAATATTGAGCCTGTAAGAAAGGTAATTCAGGGAGTTTTTGAAGAACATATAATCCATGCTCCAGGAATGGAAGAAATAAGGAATTGGGTTGAAGGGGATATAATACCAACTCCAGGGGCTGTGATGAATTCCTTTATGCTTCTCTACAAGGAAATAGGAGATATCATGGGGTTTGATGTTGGAGGAGCAACAACTGACGTTCACTCTGTTACAAAGGGTAAAAAAGATAAGGATTCTGTGGTTATATATCCAGAACCTATAGCCAAAAGAACTGTGGAGGGAGATCTTGGTGTTTATGTTTCTGCAAAGAATGTGCTTGATGAGATAGACCCTTTAAACAGAGAAGAGATAGAAAAGAAATTCAAACATCTTTCTCCAATTCCAGAGAAGAGGAGTGAAGTTAATTTGACAAAGAAGCTTGCAGAGGTTTGTGTAAAAACCGCTCTCTTAAGACATGTGGGGGAGGTAAGGTATCTTTATACTCCCACAGGAAAGATAAAGGCAATTTTTGGAAAGGATTTGAGGAATGTTAAATGGGTGGTTGGCACAGGGGGAGTTTTTACCCATATTCCATCAATGAAAACCTTTTTAAAAAGGCTGTTTAAAAATACTGAAAACGAAAGACTCCTTCTTCCCGAGAATCCAAAGATTCTTATAGATAAATACTACATCTTTTCCGCAATGGGCACTATCTCAAACCTTTATCCCGCAGGTGCAAAAAAACTCCTTCTTGAATCCCTTGGCTTCAAAGACAATTTATTTTAATTTATTTCCTACCTTCCCCCATACTTAATACCTATCCCCTCCCTTCTGTCATTAAAGATAAGACTACATCTCCCAGATGAATACCAGTTAAATTTAAGGTAATACCTTCTATCAGAATAGTATCCTGTCATAAAGTTTTCTGTATCCCTTAACCTGACAAATGGTATCCATCCTGTAGTGTATCCTCTATCAGGTATCCTTAGTAACCACTTCTTTCCCTCTCTATCAACAAAGAATTCAAAGTATCCTTCCCTTGGTACTGTTCCCTTTATCAATGGATCCTCTACATCCACCACCTTATCAGATACTGCAGTATTATTTGTTGTATCAGGATCAGTGGTATCTGATACAACCTCTGCCTCATTTATTATTGGATTGTAATCCATAACCTTTAATGTTATCTTTAATGTCTCCACCTCATCATCACTCATATCTCCTATACTCCATACTCCTGTATTTGGATTGTATACTCCCTTTGTTGATGTGTATGAAACAAACAGTAATCCCTCTGGTATCTCATCCATCACCCTTACATTCCTTGCATAACTTGGTCCATTATTCTTAACCTCTATTGTATACTCTATCTCTGTCTCAACAAGATTGGTATCCTTAGCTAGAGTCTTTGTTATTGAAAGATCTGCCCTTGTTATTACCCCCGTATCCTCTGTATCAGTATTATTACCCTCATCTGGATCCTCTGTATCTGATGACACAGAAGCAGTATTTGTTATAACACTTCCTTCTAAGGTTGAAGGATCCACAGTCCCCCTTATCTCCACTTCAAACTTCTCTCCATTGGGAAGTGTTCCTAAGTTGTAGGAACCACTCCATGAACTCCAATCACTCCAATCACCCCAAGTTGTTCCTCCGTTGGATGAGATTCTATATCTAAACTCAGGATTCTCTATCTCATCTGGTATATTGTCTGTAAGTGTTACATTCCTTGCATAACTTGGTCCATTGTTTGTTATAGTTATTGTGTATGTAAGAACCTCACCTGCAACCACTGGATCTGTATCATCTATCTTTATTGATAGGAGGTCTGCTTTAGTTTTTACAGTAGTATTCTCAGTATCAGTGTTGTTGTAAGTATTTAGATCCTCTGCATCTGATGACACAGAAGCAGTATTTGTTATGGTTGAATTATCAGGAGTAGAAGGATCCACTGTCCCCCTTATCTCCACCTCAAACTTCTCTCCATTGGGAAGTGTTCCTAAGTTGTATGGACTACTCCATGAACTCCAATCGCTCCAATCACCCCATGTATTTCCTCCATTGGAGGAGATTCTGTATCTAAACTGAGGATTCTCTATCTCATCTGGTATATTGTCTGTAAGTGTTACATTCCTTGCATAACTTGGTCCATTGTTTGTTATTGTTATGGTATATGTGAGGGTCTCCCCAGCAACTACTGGATCTGGAGAATCAGTCTTTTCTATCTCTAAGAGAGCCTGAGTTACCACCTTAGTGTAAACAGTCGGTGTTTGAAAATAATTTGATGTTCCATCAGATTTCTTTGTGGTAGATGTAACTTCTGCATAATTTGTTATGTATTTACCTTCCTCTACTGCTGGATCCACTGTCCTCACTATCCTTACTTTAAAGGTAGCACCTGGTGGAAGAGGGTCTGGGAATGTGAAGTTTCCAGTCCATCCATCCGGTATGTATTCCCATGTCTGCCCTCCATCTTCAGAGTAGATTCCATATATGGGACCAAAAGTTTCTGGGGGCAGATCATCCATAATCCTAACATTCTCCGCAGGATCTGGTCCTGAGTTGTAAGCATTTATGGTGTAAGTAATTGTAGATCCAGCTATCACTTCTTCTGGAGCTTCCTTTGAAGCTGAAACATTTGCTGCTGGATACACAGGTATAGTTGTGGAGGAGGAGTTGTTTGAGGTATCTGTATCATGATCATCAAAGTTCTCTATGGTAGCTTTAAATGTTGCATCACCTGGAGATGTTGCCTTCTCTTCCACTGTTAGAGTTTCATTGCTGTTTGATGAGAGAGTAGGTATAGTCCATGTTATAGTGTTGGAATCATAGGTATATGAACCTGATGATACACTGATTGATTGAACCTCACAATTTGAAGGAAGATAACACTTCACTGTAACATTTGATGTATCAGCTTCAGAATTATTAGAGACAGTTGCTTTGAATTCAACATTTCCTCCATTGTATATAAGGTTGCTTGGATTTGAAGATGTTGAGACAGAGAGGTCTACAAGGTTTTCCTCTCTAAAAATGATAAAGTCGAGAGGATAAGAAGGTGGTTTATATGAAAAGACATAGTCAACAACTAAATGTCCAGCAAGAGTAAGGTTAGTACCACTCTTGCCAGTAAAGAACCTTATCTTTCCATCAACATTTCCATTCTTTATAGAAGCTGTTCTTTCAAAATCCAGTGGACCATTCACATCTTTGTATACAGACCATTTAAATGTGTTGTGGTTATTAACCATATCACAGAATTGTATGTCTTTAAACCATTTATTTCTTTCTATCTCTTTATCTGTGTAATCTCCCCAGTAATACCATAAGGTACCAAAGATAGGAGAGCTTTTGCCACGATAGCCATATTCGTCATTATCGTCAATATCACCATCTCCATCAATGTCAAAATCTCCAAGCACATTTATTATGTTCCTATAGGCATAGAGATAGTCATCTCTTATGAGTTTAAACCTTGTCTCCCAGCAAAACTGTTCGTGGCCAGCGTAATATTTCGAATCCATACCTGAATGACCAGTTGTCCCTAGTGGATATATAGGATACACAATTAACTCTACAACCCCATCCTCCTGCGTTAACCCCCCGCTGCTCTCATCACTACAATCCTTGTCCCACTTTCCTGTATCTATATCACTACCTTCGAAATCATCAAAGAAGTCAAAAGTTCCATCTCCATTTCCAGCAAACCATCCTCCACCATCTGGATCTGTATGCCATCCACTTCCTGTTGCAGAATCGTTTCCATAGTATATGTAAGCTATATTACTATCTGACCATATACCTAACATACCAGGATAGTAAAAATTTATCCATATTACTGCGTCTTTGCCACTGTAATCCCACTTCTCTATCCAGTAAGAGAGTTCATCGCCATCTTCATCTGTAACCACTATATCTCTTGCATCCGATTGAACAAATTGCCAAAAAGAAGGGACATTGTACCCTGTCAATTCAATTTTTATTGGATTATTTCCAGTCCAATAAAAATTGCCCTTAAACTTTAGAGTAACCTTTATTCTGTGCTTATAATTTAAATCATACCAGGGATCAGAAGACTTTACATGCTTTGGAGAAAATACAAGCATTGAAAAGATTAGAGAAATAAAGATTAAAGAACAAACAATTCTCTTCATTTCTCCCTTCCTTTTTCTTAGCAATATAGAATTCTCTCAGCTCATCTTCCTCCATACTTAATACTTATTCCTTGCCTCCTATCATTGAATATAAGGTGGCATCTCCCTGATGGATACCAATCAAAGAGAAGATGGTATCTCCTATCTGCATAATAACCAGACATAAAACTTCCTGCATCTCTGAGTCTGTTAAAAGGCATCCATCCTGTGGTGTATCCTTTATCTGGTATTCTGAGTAGCCATGTTTCATTCTCTCTATTCACAAAGAACTCAAAGTATCCTTCTCTTCTGTCTGTACCTTGAATTAAGGATGTTAATATAGAAATTTTTGGTTCTTTGCTCGCATATTTACGGACAAATACATAGTCAACATACATCTTGCCATCATAGTCGTTATACGGTGTAGCATCTCCACATCTTAAATAGATTTTCTTGTCTGATCCAGATGTTACTGAAGAATTTGCTATATCTGATGTGAGTTCTGGAGTTCCATCCTCTTTAAATGTTTCCCATTTAAATTTGCTACCATTTGAATAAAGTGTTTGAATAGACTTCATCCATTTGTCAAGAGTAGGCTTAACCCCTGTATTTACTTTCCAAAAATATTCACAAGAATTAGAACCAAAGATACCATAATCACCATGTAAATTTACATCCTCTAAACGAAGTCTAATTCTTGCATCCTCATAATTTGCACTTGGTATTTCATATCGTGTTTCCCAAACGATATCTATTTCATCAATTGCTTGCTTAGATTCAATACCAGCAAAAGAGAAGTGACGCCGCAGTATTAAGACACGAAGTTTACCATTTCCCACACCAACCTCTGCCCAGCTCCAGCTTTTCTCTTTCCATTTCTCTGTGTTAATGTTTACTCCCTCAAAGTCATCAAAGAAGATGAAGGTGTTATCTCCATCTCCAGCCCACCATCCTGATGTTGGATTGTCTGGGTTTGTATGCCAACCATTTCCTGTGGCAGATGAATTTCCATACCACATATATATGTATTTAATTCCCACAGGAATATTTGGAACTTTAACCCATATAGTTGCTTTTCTGTTTGCATAATCCCACTTCTCTATCCAGTAAGGAAGAAGCGTTTCTCCATCTTCTTCTGTGAATCTTACATCCTTTGCATAAGGTTGAACTTTATCCCAGAAATCTGTATGAGATGAATCAATAACTATTTTGATCTGGTAATCTGTAAGTGCTGTTGAACCTGGTTTACTATTATCAATCTCTACAAAGTAATAACCACTCCATCCTGAGAGTCCATAGGCTGGTTTTATGGAGTTGTTGGATACTCCAATACTTAAAAATGATGTGGCTAAAACTAACAAAGAAATAAAAAGAATTAACTTAAACCTTCTCATACTTCACCTCTTACCCTCTGTTAGTTTGTTGAACTAATTATATAAAATATATAATAATTTTGTCAAGTGAAGCCCGTTAAAAATTCTTTAAAATTTAATTATTTAATATAAAATTAAAGTGTGAGATTAAAAGAAAGGGATAAATTTATACTGGTCTCTGATTATGAACCAAAGGGAGACCAGCCTCAAGCAATTGAAAAACTCGTTAAAGGAATAAAAAAAGGGCTTAGATTTCAAACTCTTCTTGGTGTTACAGGTTCAGGAAAAACATATACAATGGCTCAGGTTATTGCAAGAGTCAACAGACCAACACTTGTTCTTTCCCACAACAAAACTCTTGCAGCACAGCTTTACTCTGAATTTAGAGATCTCTTCCCACACAACGCAGTGGAATACTTCGTAAGTTATTATGATTACTATCAGCCAGAGGCCTATGTCCCACAATCTGACCTCTACATTGAAAAGGATGCCGATATAAACGAAGACATAGTTAAGTTAAGACACAAAACCTTAAGGAGTTTGATGGAGAGGAGGGATGTTATAGTTGTCTCCTCTGTCTCATGTATATACGGATGGGACGATCCCACAGAATTTTTAAAGGGACTTATAACTATAAAAGTTGGAGATAGAGTGGATAGAAGATCCTTTGTAAGAGATTTGATTGTCCTTCAATACGAAAGAAATGATATAGATTTTTCAAGAGGAAGAATAAGGGTGAGAGGAGATACAGTGGATGTCTTTCCAACAGAGATGGATGTGGCAGTAAGGATTGAATTTTTTGGAGACGAGGTGGAAAGCATAAGTCTAATTGATCCACTCCTTGGGACAAAAATAGAGGAAAAAGAATCCTTTGTCTTCTTTCCTGCAAAACAATTTTTAACTACAGAGGAAAGAATTAAAAGAGCTGTTAAAAGTATAAGAAGAGAACTTAAAGAGAGGGTTGAGTATTTCAAAAGAAAGGGTAAGTATCTTGAAGCAGAAAGGCTCCTTCAGAGGACAAATTTTGATATTGAGATGCTTCTTGAAACTGGATACTGTAAGGGGATTGAGAATTACACAAGGCACTTCTCTGGAAGAAAGCCGGGAGAGCCACCCTACACAATTCTTGACTACTTTCCTGAAGATTACATAACATTTATTGACGAATCACACATTACAGTTCCTCAGGTCAGGGGAATGTATCTTGGAGATAGATCAAGAAAGGAGACCCTTGTTGAATATGGATTCAGGCTCCCTTCTGCCCTTGACAATAGACCTCTTAAGTTTGACGAATTCCTTGAGAGGGTAAATCAGGTTATCTTTGTTTCAGCAACCCCATCAGATTATGAGCTTTCCGTTTCAGAACAGGTGGTGGAACAACTCATAAGACCAACAGGTCTTGTGGATCCCGAGGTGGAAGTAAGACCAACTGAAAACCAGATTAACGATTTAATTAATGAGATAAATAAAAGGGTTGAAAGAAACGAAAGGGTGCTTGTTACAACACTAACAAAGAGAATGGCAGAGGATTTGACAGAGTATCTCATAGAAAAGGGTCTTAAGGTAAAGTATCTTCATTCAGATATTGACACCATAAAGAGGGCAGAAATTTTAAGGGAACTGAGAGCAGGAGAGTTTGATTGCCTCGTAGGAATAAATCTATTGAGGGAGGGACTTGATCTTCCAGAGGTTTCCCTCGTTGCAATACTTGATGCAGATAAAGAAGGATTTTTAAGATCTTTCGTATCCTTGATTCAGACCATAGGAAGAGCTGCGAGGAATGTGAGCGGGAAGGTTATAATGTATGCTGATAATGTAACAGAGTCCATGAAGAAAGCGATAGATGAAACTAACAGGAGAAGAAAAGTTCAAATGGAGTATAATAAAAAACATGGTATAAAACCTGAGACCATTAGAAAGGCGCTAAAGGACTTGATAGATCTTCCTTACAAAGGAAAAGAAGAGATTGAGGAGTCTTGGGAGAATCTCTCTCGCGAGGAGATTATTTATCTTATCATGGAACTTGAGGAGGAGATGTATCTTAAGGCTGAAATTCTTGATTTTGAAGAGGCTGCGCGAATTAGAGATAAGATTTTTGAACTGGAAAAACTTCTTAAAAGAAAGGAGAAGAAATGATTTTATCTGTTTCCCTGAATCCAAAAATTGAAAAGATTGGAAGAGTTAAGAGGTTTCAAGTTGGAAAGATGAACAAGATTGAAATAACAAGGGAAAGTTCAGGTGGAAGGGGAATAAACGCAGCAAGATTTATTAAAAAGATAGGAGGAGAAGTTCTCATAACGGGGATAATAGGGGGAAAGACTGGTGAGTATATAGAAGAGGAACTCAAAAGAGAAGGTATTGACACAGATTTTTATGTAACAGAAGAGGAAAGTAGAATTTCAATAAAGATATTTGACGAAAAAGGCTTAAGAACTGATGTGTCTGAGGTCGGACCGCTTCTCTCTCCCATTGACACAAAAGGATTTGTAGATAAGTTTAAAGAAATTGTAAAGGATTTTGATGTGGTGCTTCTTTCTGGAAGTATACCTTCTGGAGTTCCTGAAAATATATACTTTAGACTTATTACCATTGCAAAGGATGCCGGCAAAATTACAATACTTGATGCAGAGGGAGAACCGCTTATTGAAGGTATAAAAGGGAGTCCAACCATTGCAAGGGTTGATAAACCAGATTTTGATAAAATCTGTGGTTCATCTCTCGTTTCTCCAGCAAGAAGGATAAAAACAGTAAAAGGACCAAAACCTGAAATTATCATAGTTAACTTTGAAAAGGGAAGTGTTCTCTTCAACTTTGAGGAGAAAGTCTATCACCTTCTTTCTCCTGAAAAATTTAATGGAAATGATAGAGACGGTTTTAGAGACAGGTTTATAGGTGCAATTTCATACTTTCTTGATAGTGGTAGTGACTACATAGATAGTATAAAGAAGGCTCTCTCTATATCCCTCCAGGAGGGGATTAACTTTGAAAGAAAACTCGTATTAAGGGAGGTTTGAATGCGAATAAAAAAGGAAGGAGATATACTTTTTGCAGTGTTTGAAAAGGGAGAAAAAATCTCAGAATCCATGATAAAGCTTATTGAAGACCCAAGAATGGAAGAAACAGGGGTGATTTTAACTGCACTGGGAATGATTAAAAATGTTGAGATAGGTTATGGATTGTATGACGGAGAGACAGTAAAGTATGAAAATTCCTTCTTTTCCGGCCCCTTTGAGCTTCTTGGCTTCAGCGGATTTATTCTTAAAGGAGAAGAGAAGCCATATCATATTCATGTCTATCTTGGAGATAAAGACAAAAAAGCAGTTGGTGGACATCTTGTTGACGGAGAAGTGCATACATTTATAGAAATGGCAATTCTTATATCCAACGCAAAGATAAAAAGAAAGATTTCAGACGGACTTCCTCTTTTAAATCTATGAAGAAATTTTTAAAGTGGTTTATAATTTTAATCTCCCTTTTCCTTGTATACATATTTATTATTGAACCGAACATAATAACTGTAACGAGGATAATCATTGAGTCAGAAAAGATTTCAAAGGATATGGGGGAGATAAAAATTCTTGAGATTTCGGACCTGCACATAAAAAATTTTGGTGTAAGGGAAAAGGAAGCACTTTTTCTCATTAAAGCTCTAAAACCAGATGTCATCTTCTTAACCGGGGATTTCTATGAGAAATTGAATAAACTTTCAGAGGTTAAAGAGTTTGTAAAAGAGTTGAAGGTAAAAGCTTATGCAGTGCTTGGAAACTGGGACTATTGGGCAGGAGATATTGATCCCCTTATAACCACACTTAAAAGTGCTGGAATTGAGGTCTTAATAAACGACAATAGGTTCTACTTTAAAAACGGAGATTTTATAAACATCGTTGGTGTGAGCGATTCATACACCGGACATGATGATATAAGAAAAGCAACAATGGGACTAAACAAAAAGAAATTTACAATACTTCTTTCTCACGCACCGTGCATTGTAAATCATCTTAAGGATGAGAAATTTGATCTTATCATCTGTGGTCATACTCACGGTGGACAGGTAAACATTCCTTTCGTTAAACCTTTCTGGGCTCCCACAGAAACAAATTACATAAGGGGAATGTATGAAACGAAATGGGGAAAGCTCTATGTAAATAGAGGTATAGGACTTTCAGTTTTTCCCATCAGATTCATGTGTCCCCCAGAGATAACGCTTTTTACATTGAAGAGTAAAGAATGAAAGTTGTTCTCTCTCTTGGAAGCAATATTGGAGATAGAAGAAAAACAATTATAAAAACCATTTCAAAACTAAGGGAGAAGATTCATATAGAAAAAGTTTCATCTCTTTACGAAACAGAGCCATGGGGATACAGGAAGCAGAACAAATTTTTCAATGTGGTAGTCTCTGGAGAAACAGGTCTTAATCCAAGAAACCTTCTTTTCTTTATAAAGAAGGTGGAGAAAGAGATGGGGAGAAGAGAAAGATTCAGATGGGGACCAAGAGAGATAGATGTGGATATTATATTCTATGAAGATGTTATTCTTAAGGAAGAGGATTTAAAAATTCCACATAAAGAATACAGAGATAGAAATTTTGTTATAGTACCACTTCTTGAAGTAGAGGGGGAATTTATTGATCCTGAAAGAGGAAAGAAGGTATGTGAGTTATTTACTGTTAAATCCTCGAAAGATGTTAAAAAAATTGAAGATTTTTCCTTTAAAAGAGATGTCTTCTCAGAGTTTAATCTTAACCTTATAAACATTCCCTACAATCTATTCTTATTTGAGATTCTTCCTTCAACACAGAAGTTTTTGAAAAAGAACTTTTCTAAGAATACTTTAGTGGTAAGCTCCATTCAGACCGAAGGAAGAGGAAGGAAGGGGAGTTTATGGGTCTCTAACAGAGGAGGTTTATGGTTTTCACTAACGGAAAAACCTTTTAAATCTATATACGCTCTTCCACTCCTCTCTGCTCTATCTGTGGGAAGAACACTTAAAGAATTAGGGGTTCATGGGGTAAATATAAAGATTCCAAATGACATATACATAAACTGTCTCTTATACACATCTCCGAGCCCACGAGACTAGGCATGATCTCGTATGCCGTCTTCTGCTTGAAA
>CBFDTJ010000023.1:0-18965 GCA_965612865.1 uncultured bacterium | reverse complement strand
TAATGATACGGCGACCACCGAGATCTACACCTAAGCCTTCGTCGGCAGCGTCAGATGTGTATAAGAGACAGGCACTACTTTTAATACATTTAAACTCTCAAAGGTGTAGTATATATTTTAATGAACAATTTCAATTTCTGAGGGTCTTCCTTGATTATTTTTCTGAAATTTTGAAGTATGATTTTTATATCATTTTTTGAATCTTCTTATACCCCCTCATAATGTCCTTCTCACTTGAGTCTAGATGTTTTTTAATAGCCTTCTGGACTCCTGCTTTATCTTTTTTCTTTAAACTCAATAAGATTTTTCCGTGTTCTTTTATAATCTTATTTATTCTCCCTGGGGTAGAAAGAGTACTTGCTATATAAACAGCACTAATATTCCACATGTAACTAATCACCTGAATAAGAAATTTATTTTTAGAGGCCTTGTATATTTTAAAATGAAAGTCTTTATTAAGCTGATGTAATACTCTTAAATCTTCAATTTTAGAAAAATCACTTTTATCTGGCAGTGTGATTATTTTATTATGGATGTTCTCAATCTCTTTTATCTCGCCATCTGTTACATAATCACATGCCAATGATCCTGCAAGAGATTCTAAATTTTTCCTTACTACAAAAAGCTTCTCCACCTCTTCGGGCTGGATTGATCTTATCATAAAACCTTTCTGGGCTTTATAGGTAATAAGACCCTCAGCCTCCAACTTTCTTATGGCTTCCCTTAGAGGAGTCCTGCTCACGCCCCACTTCTCTGATAGCTCTTTAAGATCTATTTTATCCCCGGGTTTATACTCAAAGTTAAAAATAGATTGACGGATTTGCTCTATTACCTGATCTACCAGTGAAACTTTTACTATAACATTATCCTTTTTTTCCATAATTACTATTATAACGACCTCTCTTTCAAAATCAAATAAAAACTGGGAGAGAAGTCTCTCCCAGTCGGTTCTTACCTATTTAAATTTATTCTTAAATGTTTACTGGAATATCCTCCAATGGGGCAGACTGTTGACAACCATATATATCACTATCTTTTGGATCTCCGCTTGGATATCTTCTGGGTATTGTAACTTTTATAGAGAACGCAGCATCGTAGTAAACTATAGAAACTTTTTCTTTATCAACCTTGTAGAGTTTAGACACTATGTCCTCTGTTATTATGCTGGAATTCTTGATCTTCTCATAAGTTTCCCTATCAGCAAACATTATATCCATAGTTACATAGAATGGACCAGCATTCTTACTCCTTAAAACCTTAGCAACATCAATTAGTTTCTGCATCTTAACCTCCAACATTTATAAATTCAATTCTTGAAGTTTCAGCCAAATCATCAACTTCCACCACATGATATACATTGAACACATACACCTCGCCCATTTCAATATCGCTGGGGGAATAAGGGAAAGCAATATTTCCTGCTGTTGTTTTCCTTCCTTTATAATCAAAATGTAGGAGACTGGATCTTGATACGGCACATACCGTTCTTGCTATATCAGGTGTTTTTCCAATAACATCTATTATAATAAAAAGCTCGTGAGAGAGATCTTTTACTGGCTCTATTTCACCTAATACTCCATTTTTACCATACACCCTGAAGTTCAATATGTACTCTTCTGGTTTTATTTTTTTAAGCACATCTTTAATATGCTCTCTTATCTGTTCAAGAATGGTGTCTATATTTTCTATCATCAGACGAGTTCTGATAGCTCCCATGGCAATCACTCTGTATCCTATTTTTTTAACTCCCTCTATTTTAATAGTTGGTCTATCTGCTTTTACATACCTACTTCCTGATACCTTCACACTTCTCTCTGTATACTGCTCATATTTGCTCTGCGTTAAATCCATCATCCCCTCTGGTTCATAAATATAATAAGGGTTAGGTTGCTCATACAAACTATGAGCAGCCACTTTAATGGGATTTGTCTTTCTAATAGGATTTGGAGGTTCAAGAATAAAGTAATCCTCATGAATATCTGCCATCATGCAATCTCCAGCAGTTCCTGGTTCTGCCGCCATTGCACCACATTCTATTATTTTTGCAGCATGCCATACCAAACCCGGATCATAACCCATTTTTAAAGGAATTGCTGCATAGATTGCCGTATCACAGGATCTACCCGCAAGAATGACATCTGGATTACCCTCCAGCGCTTTGAGGTAAGGTGTAGCCCCTATCTGCGATACAAGTCTAACACTTTTATCTATTTCTTCCTCAGTTAAAGGTGGTCCACCAAGTGATTTTACTTTCCCTTCTCTCAACTTCGTTTTAAGATACTCTTTCGAGATCTCAGTGCGTATCACTGCTATTTTAAAATGGAGTTTCTTCTCACGAGCTATCTCTTCAATTATCTCTTTAACCCAATCTACATGAACATCAGCACCAGCACCTCCAGCTGTTCCTATAATGAAGGGAATTTTTCTATTAAGAGCAACTGGTAGTGCAATTTCAACATCTCTTTTTACTGCCGATCTACTTGTAAAAGATTTTCCAGCTCCAAGATAAAAAGGTCCTGCATCTGTTGAACCAGCATCAACTCCAATGACAGCTATTTCACCTTTAAGGGCATTCTCAAATGCCTTTTCAGAATACCCATAACCCAATAAACCATTCAACGCCAATATTTTCACTTTATTATCCTCCTTATCTAAATTTATTAAAGGGCACTGGCAAGAATCGAAATAGTTAACTGGGCTATAAGCAGCATAAGTGCTCCTCCAATACGGGAGGAAATCTGAGCGAAAGGCATTAACTCTAACCTATGAGACGAGGCTAAGACAGCTATATCTCCTGATCCACCCATATTTGCCATACAGAGACCCCCTGCTATGGCAGACTCTATTGGATAGAGCTTGAAAAGTTTTCCTACTAAAGCGGCACCTAAGGCAGCTCCAAATACAACAAGAATAACTATTATAATGTATTGAGGAGATGAGAGTGCTTTTATAACACCGTCTAATTTAAGGTGAATCATACCAACTCCAAGCATCAAAGCTGGATAGAAACCTTTTGCTACAAATCTATAGAAGTGACCTGCAGCTTGTTCAACCCAGTTTGGGAGCATTCCCGACCATTTTAATAGCGCGGTCAGAATAATTGTAATTGCAAAGTAGTGGATGGGAATCCATTTAGCTAATATATAACCAAGAGTTAGAATTACAACTGCCAGAGCCCATCCTCCAACTATCGCTTTATATGTTACAGGGGTCTCTTTCTCTCTTAAACCTTCTTTAGGATACCATCTCTCTTTAGGTATAAGCAAACCATTCCCAGTCCACTCTGGTTTTTTCTTCCCTATTCTATTCAAAATTGATCCAAAGAATATTGCAACTATGTTCCCAAAGGCAACTGCGGGGAAAATAATGGAGAAAATTTTCTCATAGGAAAGACCTGTGACCGAACTGTAAATTTCACTCATAGGAATAGCACCTGCACCCAATCCTCCTCCTTCAATAGGATTTGCAATTAAAAGAATTGCTCTCGCTCCTCCAAAACCTGTAATCAAGCCACCTATATACGCAAAAATATAGGCAAACAGTATGCTTCCAACTATAGATGGAAGAAATAGCAATAAGGCTTTAGTCATGTAAGGGCGAGGCATAGAAAGTAGACTACCAACAATAAGGGATGTGATACACCAAACTAACATATTTGTTGGTTTGTAGTAGAACCCAGAAACTGCCTTGACTATTCCTTCTGGCAAAATGTTAAAATAGGTAAGGAGTGCCCCTATCACCAGAACAAATATCAACCCTCCACCAAGCCATGTTTTCCAGATTGGAATTCTATCGCCTATAAAATTCAGTATACCTGCGACAACCAAGAGAAACGCCGTAGCACCAACCATGTTATTTGGAAGTCTTTTCGTAAAAACAGCCACTGCAACAACGCCAAGAAGGATAAGATAAACCCACAAAGGAATCCCATAGGCTATTTCTTTAGCCCAAACGCTCTCTCTCTTTTCTGCCCCTTTCTCCTCCATAACATTAACCTCCTTTGATAATATAAAATATTTTTTATATTATATACAATATATCATTTCTGTCAAGAAATTAATGCGTAAACTTATAAATCTCCTCAAGAGAGTAAAAGCAAATAAGCAACAAACAAAATAATCTTAATCTCTGATTAAAAACCTTACTTTTCTAAGTTTTGAGTACGCTGCTCCTGTAAAATTATAATTTAAGTCTTCACCATTTGTTTTTAAAGTGGTTGTTGAGAATCCAGTAAAATATTTGTTCAGGTAGAATCCACCTCAAGAAGAGGATGAGTTTTGCCTCACTTGTTAAGATATATCTTGGTTTAGGATTCCTCGCCTTCACTATCTTTAAGATAGCCTTTGAAACAACCTCAGAAGAAGGAAGTTTTCCTTTCTGCCTTTTAACCATATTTTTAATTATGTGATTTGCTATACTCTCATAATGGGTTCCCCTTGTTATCTCATTAAGGTATCGGGTGGCATTTTTGTACCATTCAGATTTAATAGAACCCGGCTCAACAACGATAACATCAATCCCAAATGGTTTAACCTCCATCCTCAAAGCATCTGAAACCATTTCCATTGCTGCTTTTGATGCACTGTACCATCCATACATGAGGATACTAACCTTTGCACTAACTGATGAAATATTTATTATTTTGCCTTTTTTCCTTTTAATCATATGAGGAAGAACCATCTGTGTTAATTTTAAGGGACCAAAGAAATTTACCTCAAACTCCTCCCTCACCTTTTCAATGGGTGTCTCTTTCACTGGAGCAAGAAGTCCAACACCTGCATTGTTGATAAGGACATCTATTTTTCCTGCCTCTGATATTATTCTATCAACGACAGATTTTATTGAGGACTCATCCCTTAAGTCAAGGAATAACACCTTTGCTCCAAGAGATTCAAGCTCCTTCAGCCTCTCGACCCTTCTTGCCACTGCATAGACTATATACCCATTGTTTATGAGTTCCTCTGAAATGTCCTTCCCAATACCAGATGATGCACCCGTTACAAGACAAACTTCATTCATAAATTAAAGTATTTCTCCTTTCTTCTCAAGCTTTGCTATGAGTTTTCCTTTCCTAAAGACAAGCCTTCCTGGCCTTGTTCTTAAGGCTTCTGATTCTGTCTCAGCAAAGATTATGTTAAAATCTGCAGTATTTCCTTCCTTTATTCCATAGTCGTTGAGTCTCATAATCTTTGCAGAATTTTTCGTTATCATATCAAAGATAATTTCCACCTTATCTGTGGAGTTATACTGAGCTACATAGGCCATGAGAAGCCCATAATCAAGGGGATCTCCTGTTCCAAATATGTGGAACCCATCACATATTGTATCCTGTGCAGTGGCAACATTAACACCTGCATCTACAAGTTCTCTAACCCTTGTAACCCCCCTTGTTCTTGGCTCAGGATCAACTCCCATTATGGCAAGCACCTGAGGATTAACACACACATTGAAATCGGCAAGTTTAAGTAGTTCTATCACCTTCTTTGCATGGGCGTCGTTCTGGTATGCAAGGGATGTACAGTGTCCTCCTGTAACCCTTCCCTGATAACCCTCCTGTATGCTCCTAAACGCTGTATATTCAAGAGACTGAGCAAAGGGATCCTTTGTTTGATCCATGTGTATATCAATATCAGCATCAAACTTCTCTGCAAGTTCAAAAACGAAATCAACATGCCTTATGGATTCAGAGGATATCCACTCTGCGGCAGGCATTCCTCCAACAACATCTGCCCCCATCTTCATAGCTTCATACATAAGTTCCTCTGTGCCTTTGTCTCTGAATATTCCCTCCTGAGCAAAGGCAACAAGCTGAACATCTGCAATATCCTTCGTCTCTTCCTTTGCAAGAAGACACCCCTCAAGAGCAGTTAAACCGCAGTAGGTATCTATATCCACATGCCCTCTTATCTTTGTCACTCCATACTTTACAGAATCTCTTATTGCTCTTACTGCTCTCTCTTTAACATCCTCCTTTGTATAGTTTCTCTTAATCTCATGCATTATCTTTATTGATTCTTCAAGGGTCTCCTCCCTTCCAAATCTTCCAGAGAGAGCTGTAAAGGCTTTATCTATATGGAGGTGTGTGTTAACAAAGGTTGGGGTTACGAGATTTCCGTCTGCATCAATGACTTCATCTGCTTTGACATTAAGATCTTTCCCGATGTTTACAAATTTTCCATCTTTGATAAAGAGGTCTACATTTTCCTTCCACCCCCTAACCTTTGCGTTTTTTACAAGTAAAGACATAGAATCCTCCTTAATGTAAGTATTTTTCAGAATAATTTTATCAAAACTTGACAAAACTTGACAATTGTATCAAAATGATTTAAATATTTACTTGACAAGATTAAAAAATTTAATATAATATGTTAAAAAGATTAAGGAGGTGATGAAAATCATTAAAGGTCTACCAAGATGTCCTGTATGTGGAGAAGAGATGGTTGTAGAAAGACTGAGATGCCCCACATGTGGTATCAGTGTGGAGGGTGAATTTTTAACAAATCCATTTACATATTTAAAAGATGAAGAGGTGAATTTTCTCCTTGTGTTTCTTAAGGCAAGGGGAAACATAAAAGAGGTGGAAAGAATCCTTGGAATTTCTTATCCAACAGTGAGGAACAGATTAAACAATATATTAAAATCCTTGGGGCTTACACCTATAGAAGAAGAGGAGGAACAGAGGGTGAATGTGAAAGAAGTCTTAGAAAAGCTTGATAAAGGGGAGATTTCCCCTGAAGAAGCAAAAAAACTTCTAAAGAAAGGAGGATAAAATGAAGGAGGAGATTTTAAAGATTTTAAAGATGGTTGAAGAAGGAAAGCTCACAAAGGATGAGGCTGTTGAGTTAATTGAGGCATTAAAGGAAACTGAAAAGGAAGATAAAGCAATTCCTTCAAAAAAGAAATTTCTTAAGATAAGGGTAACAAAGCAGGGAAAACCGGCAGTAAACATAACTCTGCCTTTCTCCCTTGTAAAGTGGGGAATCTCCCTTGCACAGAAAATAGGTCATAAGAAATTAACTGTGGAAGGAAAAGAGATACCTGTGGATTTAAACGAACTCAGTGAAGCTTTGAAAGATCCAGAGTTTAAAGGGAAAATAATAGATGTCACAGATGAGGAGGAGCATGTAGAGATAGAAATTGTATAACTTGACAGCGAACATTTGTTTGGTATAATGGATGCATGATGGTGACAAAGATTCTATCAAATGATGAATTGATGGAGGGAACTGGGTTAAGCAGGGAGGAACTCTCAGAAGTTTTTAAAAGAGAGGGTAAGATAAGGATAAGGATTGAGGAGACTCTTTATAACTTCTATCCAGTGGTTGGAGAGGTAAGAGCAGGGAAGCCTCTCTACATTGATGGGAAGATATACGAGTGGAGGGGCGTCCCTGATACAAGGGGTGACTTCTGGTTTAGAGTAAAGGGTGATTCAATGATAGGTTCAGGAATATTTCCCGGAGATTATCTCCTCGTTGATAGAAAACTTGATCCAAAAAGTGGAGACATTGTTGTTGCATCTGTTGATGGAGAGCTTACAGTAAAAAGGTACAGAATTGTGGATGGAAGAGCCTATCTTATTCCAGAAAATAGAAAATACGAGTGGATAAAGATGGATAAAAACACTGTAATTGTTGGAGTTGTTGTTCACCTTTCACGGGATATGTAGTTATGTAAGCACATGCTGTTTAAAGTTAGCTTTCTTAATGAAATTTATCCATAAAAATAGTGCCTTAAAGGTCATATCAAGGACCACAGCATACCATGCTCCTGCAATGCCAAGACCCATAACCTTTACAAAGAGGTAGGAGAAGGGAATTCTTATAAGCCATACTCCAATACCAGTTGAAATCATTGGAGTTTTTGTGTTTCCTCCACCTCTGAAGGCACCACTTAAAATAAATATCGTTGCAAGAAGAGGCTGTGCAAGGGACACAATTCTTACTGCAATTCTTGCCTGGTTTATCACATCTATCTCCCTTGTGAATATTCTTATAAGGAGATCTGGAAAGAAGAAGAGTAGAATCCCAACGCTTCCCATAAGCACCACTGTTATCTTCATTGCCTCATACGCAACCTTTTTCGCCTTCTCCATCTCACCAAAACCAACAACCTGACCTACAAGGGTTGTTGTGGCAATGGCAAAACCAAGCCCTGCATTGAAGGAGAGGGATTCAACATTTATTGCAATCCTGTGGGCTGCATATCCTTTTGGTCCAAGAATGAGTACAATTGCCGCAAAGATGAGATTCCCAAATGTAAACATGAACCTCTCAATAGATGCCGGAAAACCTATGGATAGAATCTTACCTATTATAAAGAAATCAGGTTTTGGAAACCTGAAACTAAGCCTTACTTTTCCCTTCTTATTAAACAATACAAATAGATAGATTAGAACACTTACACCTCTTGAGAGAGAGGTCGCTATTGCCGCTCCAGTTACTCCAAGAGCTGGAAAACCAAACTTTCCAAATATAAGGCAGTAGTCAAGAAATATGTTTAAGGTGTTGGCAAAGGCAGTAATTTTAAAAGGTGATTTTGTATCACCAAAACCTCTAAGTATTGCACCGAACATGAAGGGAAGCACAAACACAAAGGAAGGAGCAAGTATCCAGAAAAAGTAACTTGAGGCAAAGTTTTTAAGCTCCGGTGTGGTATTAAATAGAGAGAAGATCTTATCTGAAAAGAAAATGGGAACCAGTGCAAAGACTATTGACACAAATATACCAAGATATATTGATTGATAAGCTGAATACCTTGCCTTCTCCTCTCTCTTTGCCCCAACATTCTGGGAAATGAGGACCACTGTTCCTATATTAAGGGAGAACATGACAGCCATGAATACGAATATAACCTGATTTGAAAGCCCAACACCAGCTAAAGCGGTGGAACCAATATAACCAACAAAGGCCATATCCACAAAGGAAAATATCGTCCTGAACAGATTCTCACCAACAGCCGGAAGAGATAAGCTTATAATCTTTCTTCTTATTGCCTCTGGATGAGCTAAATCCTCTTTGCTTATCCTTATCATTTCTTCTTCAGTATCTCCTTTACCCTTTTAATGGATTCGTAAATCTCCTTCACTTTTTCTTCTGGGAGTTCTTTAACTATCTCTTTTAGCCTTTCCTTCCTTAAGGTTAGGAGTTTTTCTGTAAGCTTTCTCCCCTTATCGGTTAACTCCACAAGAACGACCCTTCTATCTCTTTCACACCTTCTTCTTTTTACCAACGAGAGTTTTACAAGTCTATCCACAAGAGAGGTAATTGTTGAATTCCTCACATCAAGGCTCTTTGCCAGATTCCCTGAACTTAGAACCTTTTCCCTGTATAGAGTGGTTAATATATAAAAATGGGATAGGCCAAGATCAAGTTTTATCATCTCCCTCTTTAAATCCCTGTTTAAAATCTTGTTTATCTCTCTTAAATTCTCATCTATCTCTTTTACATAATTTATTCTCATATTCTAAATTTTAGATTATCTAAATATTTTGTCAATGATTTTTTTTAAGTTATACTTTAATTATGGAAATAAAAGATGTTGACACACCGTTTGTTTATGTTGATCTGGAGAAACTTGAAGAAAATATAAGGGATATGGCAAATTTTTCTAAGGAAAATGGGGTTTCTCTTCGTCCCATGGTAAAGACCCACAAAAGTATATGGATAGGAAAACTTCAGGAAAAGCACGGAACAGAGGGAATCCAGTGTGCAAAAATAGGCGAGGCAGAGGTCTTTAGTGATGGTGGATTTAAAAATATCTTTATATCATCTGAGATAACTGGTAAGACAAAGTTAAATAGACTCTTTAACCTTTCAAAGAGGCTTAAAAGATTAATCGTTGCAGTGGACAGCATAGAAGGAATAAGGGCTCTTTCAGAAACTTTTAAGGAGGAAAAAATTCTTGTAAGGATTGAGATAGATTCAGGTCATAACAGATGCGGGGTAAAACCAGAGGATGCGGCAGTGCTTGCAAAGGAGATAGAAAGATATGACTCTATTATTCTTGATGGAGTTTTTACCCATGGTGGACAGGTTTACTCCTCAAAAAATGAAGAGGACTTGAGGAAGAAGTCTCTTGAAGAAGCTGAGGGTGTGATTAAGGCAAAAAGAATTCTTGAGGACATGGGATTTAATGTAAACACCGTAAGTGTTGGTTCAACTCCATCAGTAAAGATAAGTGGAAAGGTAAAGGGAATAACAGAGATAAGGCCGGGAAACTATGTCTTTTATGATATGAAGCAGGTTCTACTTGGGGTAATTCCCATTGATAGAGTCTCCCTCAACATAGTTTCAACAGTAATAAGCAGGCCAGATAAAGATAGAATCATAGTTGATGCAGGGGCAAAGACTTTAAGCCTTGATTCTGTTGTCCTTGACGGAGAGAAGGTGTATGGATTTACCCCTAAGTATCCAGAGGCAAGGATATTCAGGTTATCGGAAGAGCATGGCTGGATAAAAATCCCGGAAAATTATCCAATAAAAATTGGAGATAGACTAAAAATTATCCCTGCGCATTCATGTCTTGTAATAAACAACTTTGACGAAATATATGGAATAAGAGAAGAAGAGGTGGAGAGGATAATAAAAATAGATGCAAGGGGAAAAGTAACCTAAAGTATGGTATTCTTATTAAAATCAACTAAAGGAGAAAAATATTATGAGTGAAAAATTTAAAAGCAAAAATTTGAGGAATGTGGGTATTGAAGTGGAGATTCCAGAAAGCTATGACTACCTTGAAACTGAATCCTTGAATTCCATTGAAGAATCTATAAACACATATCCAAAGGCAAAAAGAATGTTTGAGATGCTTGTAAATGACCCTGAGTTAAGAGCAGATTGGGACCTTGCAAACTTCATTGCTGTTAAGAAGTTAAAATACAATGATCACGGAGAGGTGCATGCAAAAATAGTATGTGCATCAGCCTTAAAAATGCTTGATCTTCTCATTGAAAGAGAGATTACTCCTGACTTTGTAAAAGAGGGTGGAGGAGACGTAGATGATGATCACCTTATAGTCCTGTCTGCAGCGCTTCTACATGATATAGGAAATCAAATATATAGAAACAATCACCCCCTTCACAGTACATACCTTGCAATACCTATCCTTGACAGACTTCTTCCAAAAATATACTCTGATTTAGAGACAAAAACAGAAGTAAGAGGCTTTATCTTAAATGCAATATACGCCCATGATGCAGATATTCCTGATTATACCATTGAAGCAGCAGTGGTTGGAATTGGAGATGCCACAGATATGACAAAGGGCAGGGGAAGAATGGCTTTTGATCTTGGAAGTTTAAGTATTCACACAGTTTCTGCCCTTTCCATTGAAAGGGTTTTAATACTTAGAGGGAAGGAAAAGCCAATTGAAATAATAGTGGAGATGACAAACTCCTCTGGAATATTTCAGGTTGAAGAGATACTTGGAGAGAAAATAATAGGGGGACCGCTGGAGGAATTGATATCTCTTAGAGCAAACCTTGTTCCTGGAGAAACAAACTACGATAAAAGAATTGTGAGAGCCATCACTCTAAAAGGTAGAAAATTCGTTTCCAGTTAAAAGATTATGGTAAACTTTAATTAGACTTAAGGAAAGGAGTGGGTATATGGAAAAGAAAGTTTTAATTGGTGTTTTTGGTGGTACAGGATTTTATAAATTTGCTGAAAATGTGGAAGAGGTTACCATTGAAACTCCCTACGGCTTTCCTTCAGACAAGATAACCATTGCAGAAATTGAAGGAAAAAGAGTTGCCTTCCTTCCGAGACACGGAAGAGATCATCAGTACCCGCCCCACAAAATCCCTTACAGAGCAAATCTATGGGCAATGAAAAGATTGGGTGTTGAAAGAATTATAGCCCCAAATGCCGTTGGGAGTCTCAATCCAGATGTTAAAATTGGTGATTTTGTTGTATGTGATCAGCTTGTAGATAGAACCAGTGGTAGAATAGGAACCTTCTATGATGGACCAATAACAACTCACATCTCCTTTGCAAAGCCCTACTGCCCTGAACTTAGAGAGATAGCTATAAGAAATTTGAAAAAGCTTGGGTACTCGCATCATGAAAAAGGAACTGTTGTTGTAATTGAGGGTCCAAGATTCTCCACTGAGGCTGAAAGTAAGTGGTTCACCTCCATGGGTTGGGATGTTATAAACATGACTCAGTATCCAGAAGCAGTGCTTGCAAGGGAGCTTGAGATGTGCTATGTAAACATATCCCTTGTTACAGATTATGATGTAGGACTTGTGGCAGAAGGAAAGGTTGAGCCTGTGTCTCACGAGATGGTCATAAAGATATTTAACGAGAACCTTGATAAACTAAAGACTCTTCTCTTTGAAATGATAAAGGAAATTCCCAAAAAGAGAGAAAAGTGTGAGTGCGGAGAGGCACTTAAGGGTGCAAGATTTTCAGGAGAGAACTTTATACCTCTTATCTAATGGAAGAACCAATATTTGATAAATACGCTGATTCATATGACTCGTGGTTTAAAACACCTCTTGGAAAGAAGGTATATGTAATTGAAAAGAAGTGTGTTGAAGAACTCATACCGAATGGAAGAGGCAAAAGAGCGCTGGATCTTGGAATTGGAACAGGGTTGTTTACACTACTATTGAAGGAAAGAGGCTTTGAAGTAGTTGGCATAGATATCTCAGAGAAGATGATGGAGGTTGCAAGAAAAAGGGGATTTAAAACTATAAAACACGATTTTAATTATCCATTGCCATTTGAAGATGAGGAATTTGACTTTATATTCTCTATGACAGCCATTGAATTCATGAAGGAACCAGAAAACCTTGTTGAAGAGTCACTTAGAGTGCTTAAAGGAGGAGGTGAGTTTCTACTTGTTACACTGAATTCTCTCTCCCTGTGGGCTTTTATAAGAAGGATTAAGGGGCTTTTTAAGAGTGAGGATGTATTTAAGAAGGCAAGGTTTTACTCCCCGAATCTTCTTGAAACACTATTTGGTGATGGCTGGAAGATTGTTGTAAAGAAAACATGCATGTTTCTTCCACCATGGAACACAAATAATATAAATTTTTGGGAGAGGAGATTTAAAAAATTTTTTCCGAACTCTGGTGCTTTATCAATAATACTGGCAAGAAAGGAGGTGGCTCATGGACATTAAAGATGCCAAGTTAATGGGAGGAATTGGAAGTATACTTGCATTGCTTTCATTTATTCCAAAGGCTGGCTGGATAATATCCCTTGTGGGATTTATCCTTGTAATAATTGCCATTAAGAAGATTACTGATGCAACAAATCGTGATGATGTATTTAATGATTATCTCAAGGGAGCAATCATTAACATTGTGGGATCCATAATCATCGCTTTTGTTGGTGGTGCCTTTGTCTTAATGGCAATTATGAGAAGACATGGTGGTGTAGCAATTGGTGTTATAGTGGCTTTTGTTATTGCATGGATAGTAATGATTGTAGGAACCTACTTCATGAAGAAAGGACTTGTTGGTCTATCTGAAGTAACAGGAGAGAAAAACTTTGCCACAGCTGGAAATCTATTCTTCTGGGGCGCAATTTTACTCATCATAGCCGTTGGTGGTATAGTTTCACTCGTTGGCTCCATCTTTCAGATAATAGCATTTTTCTCTCTACCGGACACAATTTAAAATGATTGGGATTCAGGTAAGTATCTATCCACTGCGGGAGAAATCTCTTTCTCCCGCACTAAACAAATTCTGGGAGAAACTTAAAGAGAGTGAATTAAAATTTGAAGTAAACTCCTTTGCAACAATTATCTGGGGAGAAGAAGACAGAATTTTTGACTTCCTTAAAGATGTGTGGAAAGAAGTAACAAAGGACAGAAGTGTTGTTATGGTCGTCACTCTCTCCAACGCCTGCACCCCAGATTTTAAACTTGATAGGCTTTAAACCCTCCTTGACTTCAGCTCTCAATTACTTTGGTTTTTCCAAGAGTTCTTTAATCATGGACTTTAAATCTGCAATCTCTCCTCTTAGAAAAGCAATCTCCTTTTTAAGTCTTTCCACTTCTTTATCCTTCTCAGATTCTTCTTCAGAAGACACTTCATTACTTTTAGGAGTGGAAACGAAACGCACCTTCTTCTGAAGATACTCCTCCAGGGCATCTTTCACTCTACCATACACACCAATAACAGCCTTTATTCCCATATCGGCAAAATACTGCTGAGCTTTTGGTCCCATGCCGCCTGTTATTACCACATCTACGCCTTTTGATTTCATAAAGGATGGAACCTCTCCTGGATTATGGGAGCTGGCGAATGGGTTTGGAATGGACTCCACATTTGAGACATTCCCATTTTCATCAACATCCACAATGACAAAATAGGGACAACGCCCAAAGTGATAACTCATAACACTCTCCAATCCATTCCTTTGATCTGAAGTAAAGCAAATTCTCATTTTTTCACCTCCATTTTTTAAAGATTGCATCACTTTTCATCATTAATCACCTTCAGTATTCTCCTTAGAATTCTTTTAATTTTCTCATTGGCAATTCTATAATACACTCTTCCTCCCTCTCTTCTTGATTCAACAATGCCCAAGTATTCAAGCTTTGCAAGTTGCATGGATACAGCTGGTTGCATTCTTCCTGCATAGGGAATTATCTCGGACACATACTTTTCTCCATCCAGCAGTGCCTTAACTATCTCTAATCTAACCTCATTACACAATGCTTTAAATATTCTTATCTCTTCTCTCATTTATTCTCCTATCAATATATAATTATATGTTGATATAATTATATATAAATTTAAAATTATGTCAACTCTTCTCTACCCTTAATTATTTTGATTCACTCTTGAGTATCTTCTCAAAGAAAAATGCGAAGAATATGAAGAGAGCAATTGCCACTACTATATTTGAAATCATCATTCCGGTTATTCTTCCCATACCAAACCCAACAAAACCAATCATTGCATGAAGAACTGCTGGAACTATTATACTGCCAGTTTTCTCTCTTAAAACTCCAAATATTACTCCCAAAAATGGTGCAAACACAAATGACATTATAAGAATAAATACAGAGAACTGGACTCTAACTGTAAATGGATTAATCAATACAAGTAGATGCGGCAATCCAAAGAAGAATATTGCTGTAATCAGCGTTCCTCTGCTCCACTCAAATTCTATGCCAATAATTTTCTTATATTTCCCTGTGAAAACCTCATTTAATCTGCTTTGAATAAACCCCCTAAAGAAAAACTCCTCAGCAAATCCAACAAAGATAAAATACCATATAAAATCAACAATCAACATCCCAAAATCAAACCTTAAGTTATCTCTTATAAACAGGATGGTTAATAAAATTGCTATAGAACCTAACCCGATGAAGAGAAGGAATATATAAAGGCTCCATTTTAGGCTAAACTTCAGATTTTTAGGCACCAACCCATACTCTCTTGGTTTCCCATGAACTAATATGCCGATAAATCCCAGGAGAATCATAATTAACTTTGAATAAAAACCATATGTTTCTGTCCCCTGAATCATTTCAAAATACCATGCTGAAACAAAAAATGTGGCTAAAAATAGAGAGCATTCAACCAAAGCAAATACTCTACTTAGTAACATTTTTGTATCACCCTCACTCCTTATATTCATCTTTATTTAGTGTATGACCTCCTTAATTGTATCAAAATTACTGTAACACTTTAATATATTTTGCGCCTTATAATATGAAAGATATGAAGATGGACGAGAATAAATTGATAGAAGAAGCATTAAACAATAGAGAAGCAGCAGAAAAATTGATATCCCTTCATTATAGGGAAGTATACAGGTATATCTACAGAAGAACTCTAAACAAAAGTCTCACTGAAGATCTTACACAGGAGACATTCCTGTATGCATTAGAGCATCTTGCATCATTTAGAAGAAAGTCTCCTTTTATTATCTGGGCTCTGAAAATTGCAACAAGTTTCATCAATGAACACTTCAGAAAAGTCAGAAAAGAAAGAAAAGGCTTGAACTTAAAAGAAAATTCATCAATTAATGATCCGGAGGAAGAGCTTGATGTTGATGCAAAATATAAGATTATTCATAAACACCTTCAGCATCTTCCTCTTTCCTATCAAACAATTATCATCTTAAAATTTTTTGAAAATAAGAAGACGAAGGAAATTTGTGCCATTATGGGTAAAACCCCAATTGGTGTAAGGGTTACTCTGCACAGAGCATTGAAGGCTTTAAAAAGAGAGATAGAAAGGAGTGTAACAGATTCAGATTTCTTACGCCTATATAATGGGGAGGAAAAGGAATGGCCAACCTTTTCTCCCGAAAAACAAGGAAAGGAGAGATAAGATGAGAAAAGAAGAATTAATAAGGCAACTTAAAAGCATTAAAGCTCCGGAGCCAAATGAAAAGGACTCTCTTCAAGCTAAAGAGAGATTGATTAAAAAAGTGAGGACCTCCTTTCCCAAAATTATCCAAGAAAGGAGGATGATAATTATGAAGAGGAGGGTGCTTGCGTTAGCAGTGGTGACAAGCATAGTGGTTGTTGCTCTGATCCTATCTACAGTTCTACCAGCAAGAAGAGTTACAAGCGCAAAGCAGATCGCAAAAGATGTTATAGCAAAAGAAATGCATGTAACGGTGGACGACGAGGATATGATAGTTGAAGGTAATATAGTAATAGTTACAGTTAATGGAAAAGAAGTTACTGTGGATACGAAGGAGGCTAAGATTATGAAGATTTCAATGCCTGAACCTGCCTCTCTTACAGAGGAGGAAAGGAATAGAGCCATTGAAATCTTCAGGAATTCTCCTGAAGTTAAAAACTTTCCTATACCTGTAATGACTGCTCCGCCAGAGAATGGAGATGAAGGTAATAAAAATGGTGGTTTTATTATCACAGATGAAGATGAAGCAATAGAAAAAGAGAAGTATGTGGACCTCTCTAATGCAACAATCGTAAGTGTAAAAGGATACACATTCCCCAATGGAAAGGAAAAGTATGCAAGCATAGAGGTTCAGTCAGATTTACTTCCTAAGGGATACAGTGCAACCTTTTTTGTGGACCTTAAGAAGGGCAAGATAGTAAGTGGTGGAATGGGACCCAGTGGCTCAGTAAAGCCAGGGTTTATAAAGAAACCATAGTAAAACCTGTGTCCAGCTTGTTGCTCATTTAAGGCAGGGTAGAACCCTGCCTTTTTGTGGATGAATTCAGAAACATATTGGAACCCCTTGGTAGTAATAATACATTTTATTGACAATGATTAAAAATTTTTTAAATTATCAGGATTTCCTATAAAACATCCCCTCCTGAATAAAGAGGAAGAAACCAAGAAGAATAAATATGTCTCCTATGCTTATCACCTGATTCAATAGAGGGATTGGTATTATGTCTCCTAAAAAATTTAGATTTGTGTCTTTACTCATTAAAACGCAGTTGTTAAACCTTGTATAGGTCTTTAGAAGTTCAATTTTGGTGTGTGCACCAACACTTTGGAGTGCCTTAATTGAAACTGGCATATAACCATAGTTAAAGAGAATCACGAGAAAATTCAGGAAAAATCCTAAACCTATAACTCTCATGGATTTAAGATGAAAATTTGTGGAAATGGTGACGAGAACAACAAGATATGAAATTATAAAAAGAATTCCTGTGTAGTTTTTAAAATTGGATGATTGGAAGAAGGTAGAGAAAATAATCACCTGTATTAGAAAACCTATGAAGATAAAAATTAGATTCTTAAACTCTACATTGGAAAAGTTTTTAATGGACCCCCCTCTTAAATATCCAAGAATTAAAGAAATTCCTATTATAATAGGAATAAACAGCACTAAACTTCTCCCCTCTTGAAAAGCTCCTTTAGTGCCCTAACCACTTCTTTGTCAAACTTGCTCTCATTTTCCTCAAGATACCTTATTGCTTCCTCTTTTGTCCAGGCATTTCGGTATGGTCTCTCAGATGTAAGAGCCTCAAATATATCACACACTGTAAGAATTTTTGCCTCCAGTGGTATCTTTGATATTCCATTCTCTGGATAACCTGATCCATCCAGCTTCTTGTGGTGATACTTGACTATGGTGGAAATATCCTTAAGATAAGGAAATTTACCTATGAGATCTGCACCAATAACGGGATGCTCCTTTATCTTTTCATACTCCTCCTTTGTAAGTTTTCCCCTCTTGTTTAGAATCCTCTGGGGGACAGCAATTTTACCAAAATCGTGTACTTTAGCTGCCATTATAAGCTTTCTCTTCTCTACGAGGTTAAGTTTCATCTCATTGGCAACCTTCTCGCAGATTTTAGCAACATTTTCAGAATGTTCCTTTGTATATTTATCGAAACCATCAACTATCCCTGCAATAACCTCCATAAACTTCTCTGCAGCTTCTTCCACCTCTGAAAGCCTTTTAAAGGAGTAGTAGACGGCAACGAGAAGAGGCATAAGAAGAATCATTGCGAGCGGCTCAGTCTTTAGTATATAGGCAAACAGGCCTCCTAAAATAAACATTGATATAAACTGAAACAGTATCTCGTTTCTTCTAAACATAAAGAGAAAGGTATCTAAAATTCTATTTTTTGAAACAAGTGCTGTTATTGCAGATACAAGGAATGAGTTAAGAAGGAAATAGACGAGACCAGCGACAGTTACAGCAGAGAATCCACTTAAAAGTGGGTACTCTCTCCCTTGAAGGGAGAATATAAAATTAAAAGAGAGGGAGGCAAGCCCCACAGTGATGACATACTGGGAAAAGTTAAACATGGTCTTAAACCATTCTCTCCTGCTTAAAACATCTCCTATGATACTCCCGAGAGAGGAAACGAGGGTTGCGAACAATGGGTTAAATATAAAAATGGAGGCAAAGGTAGCTGGAAGAGATAAGGTTATGGCCGCTTTATCTGAGTTCATTAAAGTAAACTCAACACGAAAAAGGTCAGAGAAGGAAATAAAAATTAATAAAAATAGAAATACATAAAATTCTTCCTTGATAATAGCTGTCTCTTATACACATCTCCGA
>CBFDTJ010000022.1:0-19065 GCA_965612865.1 uncultured bacterium | reverse complement strand
GGGTTGAACATTAGCATGTTCTGCATTGAAAAGCTTCTTTGCTCTTTCTCTTGCCAGCTCCTCAGCAACATCTACAAATTCACATCCGCCGTAGTATCTTTTACCAGGATAACCCTCTGCATACTTATTTGTAAGGGGAGTGCCTAAACTTGATAAAACTGCTTGACTTACAAAATTTTCTGATGCTATAAGTTCGAGATTTTCGTGCTGTCTCTTTACCTCTTTATAAATAGCCTCAAATATCTCTGGGTCTGAATTAAATAAATCTTTTAACATTTTTACCTCCTTTTTGGGTATCATATTTATTTTATACCCTTCTAAAAATTTGTTAAGTGTTAAATAGTTGACATAATAAAAATTTAATAATATATTTATTTTAAATTTATTAATTGAGGAGGTGAGGGAGTAGTGGAGGATAAAGAGATTTATGAAAAAGCAAAAAAGAAAGTTGAAGAATTAAAGGATTTCTATGCACATCTTTTGGTATATGTTCTCGTAAACTTTGTTCTATTTCTTATAAACATGTTTACTTATAGGGGGTACTTATGGTTTCTATGGCCACTTCTTGGTTGGGGAATAGGGATTCTTATGCATGCACTTTCAGTGCTTGATTTTCCTTTCTTTTTTTCTAAGGAGTGGGAAAAGAAAATGATTGAAAAAATTGTTGAAAGGGAGAAAAAGAAACATGGAAAAAGTAGTTGAGGTTAATAATTTAAAGAAATACTACGGAGATATTAAAGCAGTAGATGGTATAAGTTTTGATGTTTATAGAGGTGAAATATTTGGTATGCTTGGTCCAAATGGAGCCGGGAAAACCACAACTATAGAGATAATGGAGGGGTTGAGGATTCAGGATAGCGGAGAAGCAAAAATTTTTGGATTACACAATATACATGATAGAGAGAAAATTAAAATGCATATCGGAGTTCAACTTCAGGAAACCTCCTTTATAGAAAATCTCACAGTTTGCGAAACGGTAAAATTATTTAGAAATCTATACAACAAAGTAGGAGATGAAGCTCATCTTATCTCCACTTTTTTTCTCGAAGACAAAAAGAATTCTTTGATAAAAACTCTATCTGGAGGGCAAAAGCAGAGGTTATCTATTCTTCTATCTCTTATAAATGATCCAGATACTATCTTTCTTGACGAACCCACAACTGGTTTGGACCCACAGGCAAGAAGAAACATATGGGAGATAATTATTGATTTAAAAAGAAATGGTAAAACCATATTCTTAACCACGCATTACATGGAAGAAGCAGAGAAACTATGTGATAGAGTCCTGATAATCGATCATGGAAAAGTTATTGCTTTAGATTCACCAGAAAGACTTATAAAAGAAAATTTTGAGGAGACCCCTGTGGACATAAAATTTACTCAAAGTATAGAATCGTTAATGTTTGATAATTTAAACTTTGTATCAAGAACTTTAAAAGAAGAAGATGTTATAACAGTATACATGAAGAATTTTGAAGAGAATCTCCCCTCTCTTTTGAATTTCATAAATTTAAGGGGCCTTAAGATGAAAGAAATGAAAATAAGGAAGCCAACCCTTGAAGATGTTTTTCTTAAATTAACGGGAAGGAGGATAAGAGAATGAATGCACATAGAGTTTTCTCTACATTCATTGCCCTGCTCAAGAATTTAATGAGAGATAAGATGGCAATATTCTGGTTTATGATATTCCCTGTATTAATCATAATTTTGTTCTCCTCTATATTCGGGGGAGGGGGTGGAAATCCGGTAAATTTTGACATCGCAGTAATTGAAAAGGATGTTCCAAAGAATTTAAGTTTTCTACCAGATGTATTTGAAAACGCAGATAATTTTAATATTGTGAAGTTAGATCTTAAGAAGGCAATTAAAAAATTAAAGGAAGGGAACCTATCGGCAGTAATCGTGATTGATGGAGAAACTCTTGAAGTCTATTATAACAACTCTGATCCCACTATTTCATCTATGGTTCCTTATATGATAAATGGAATAGTCAAAGAGATAAACATCTATCTGTCAGGAATGGAGATTCCAAAAATAGTAAAAACAAAATCCATACCAATTGAAGCAGAAAATTTTGGATTTATAGACTTCTATATCCCGGGTATTATAGCAATGGCTTTAATGCAATTGGGAGTTTTCTCAGCAGAACTTATGGCGAGCCTAAAGGAAAGGAAAATATTGAGAAGATTCCTTCTTACTCCTCTTAAGAAGGGAGAATTTATAGTCTCATTTTCCCTTACAAGGATAATAGTAGCAGTGGGACAGGTTCTAATAATGATAGCATTGGGACATTTCGTATATAAAATGAATATAAATATGAACTTCCCATTGTTTGTGTGTTTCTTCCTTCTTGGAATAATCCTCTTTTCCTTTATGGGAGTACTTGTGGGTGGTATTTCTAAAAGCGTTGAAAGCGCCAATGGCCTGGCTCAGTTAATCAACTTCCCGATGATGTTCCTCTCTGGAATTTTCTTTACAGCATCATTCTATCCGTCTTTCCTTCAACCGGTTATAAAAGCTCTTCCTCTTACATATCTTGGCAATGCCATGAGAAATGTAATTATAAAAAACGCTTCCTTCTCTGCCGTTAAATTAGACTTTTTCGTTCTTTTAATATGGACTGTAGTAGTAACTGCTGTAGCTCTAAGACTCTTTAGATGGGAGTGAGTTCTCCTCTTTCTTTATCAAACTCCAATGATATAGATATAAAGGTGCACCCACTATAAGTAAAGCTATCTCCCTTGAAAGTTCATTCTCTACATATGGAAGGTATCCTTTTTTCTGACTCTCCTGCCACTTTTTATAATCTTCTTCCCACTGCTTTAAAATCTCTTTATCCTGTTCGGTAAGCTCTTCACTCTCCTTTAAAGTACCAACTTTTTCCAGAAAATAAGGTTCAGGTGGTCTCTTCAAGTATCCGTACTTATACTGCAATGCATCTCTAAAAATCGTAAGTTGAAGACCCAGATTTATAAAACCTACAGCGCCTATTATCACAAGGATTAACCCTACCATAGAAAACAGATAAAGATAAATCTTTCTTAAATTAATCTTACTCATAGAACCTCCTTTTAATTTTGAGGAAACCAGGGTTTAAATGTTCATTTAAATATTCTTTAATGCCTGATCAAGGTCCCATATAAGATCATCTACATCTTCTATACCCACTGATAATCTTATAAAACCTGGTCCAACTCCTATCTTTTCTCTCTCCTCTTTGGTAAGCGAGGCATGAGATGTGTTAAAAGGCATACTTACAAGACTCTCTACTCCACCAAGGCTGGTTGCCTCTTTTATAATTTTAAGATTTCTCATAAACTTAAGTCCATCCTCATCATCCCCTTTTATTTCAAAGCTAACCATGCCTCCGCCACCCTTTGTAAGGTATTTTACACTGGAAAGCACATAGGGGTAATTATCAAGGGTCGGGTATATTACATTTCTTACCTTTTCATGCGTTGAAAGAAACGTTGCAATTCTTAAGGCGTTTACATTATGTCTTTCCATCCTTAAAGAAAGGGTTTTAAGTCCCCTCTCAAGAAGAAATGAGGAAACTGGATCCATTGAGCCACCATACCTTATCATTCTCTCCCAGATCATATCCATGTAATTCTTACTCCCAACTACTACTCCACCTACAACATCACTATGGCCGTTCAAATACTTGGTCACAGAATGTATCTCTATATCAACACCTCTATCCAGTGGCGTTAGGTTATAGGGAGTTAAAAAGGTGTTATCCACAACAACTGGTACCCCAAGTTCTTCACCTATTTTTACAACTTCGTCCACATCGAGAATTTTTAAAAGAGGATTTGATAGTGTCTCAAAGTACAACAATTTTGTTTTCTCGGTAGCTACCCTTTTTATCTCTTCAGGTTTTGTTTGATCCACATACTTTACAACTATTCCAAATTTAGGGAGTTCGTTCTTTATAAAAGATTGGGTTCCCCCATAAAGATCCAGCGTAGTTATTATTTCATCACCTGCTTCAAGAAATGTAAGAAGTGTTGTGGAGATAGCTGCCATCCCCGAAGAGAAAAGAATGGCATCCTCGCCATTACACAATTCTCTAATTTTTTCTTCCACAGCCCTTCTTGTAGGATTACCATATCTTGAATATATCCATGTCTCTCTGGCCTTTCCATCAAGAATCTTCTTATAATCCTCATCGCTTAAAAGGAAGGTTGAACTTTGAAATATTGGTGTATTAACAGCTCCTGTCTCCTTATCAATATACTCACCTGAATGAATGCACTTTGTAGAAAATTTAATCTTCCTATCCATAAAAACCTCCTTGTATCTATATTATCACTACTTAAGAATCCTTAAAACCCCATAGAGAAAGCATGTCTTTCCACTTGTCAACAGTAACTATACCGCCAGTTGCTCTTTCATGACCAAAACCAAGATCTTCATCAAGACTGGGCTCTGTATATTTTCTTAAGAAGGAAAGAACAGATGTGGAAAGACTGGTTCTCATGGAAAAGGCAACTCTTCCATCAATATAACCATAATTTGCACATACAACTATATAGTTCTTAAGCACATTTCTCCATATCTGAGCAATTATTGGATGTATAAGATATTTAGAATTAATCTCTATCAAAGCAAGGGACTGAGAAAACTTCGGTCTTATCCTTTTCCACTTATCTACCTCTTCTTTTACTCTTTTTCTATACGTTTCAAGTAAGTTCTTTTCTTCTGTTTCAATTAAAAGGTCAGAAAACTTATTGGCATTCATGAGATATTTTGTAGATGTTTTAATATTAAATTCAGGAATCCTCCTTGCAGCATTAACAAGAGATGCAACATAACTTACCCACTTCTTCTTATACTTTTTAAGAATTTCATCATACAGAGGTACGTCTTTAACCCCTGTACCAAAATCCCCTGCTTCCCCTATGGCTCCTAAAAAATCTTTGGGAGAAAAATCAATATTGTTAAATAAAAGAAAGGAGAGGTAAGCTGCGGAAATGTATGGTGGTGGTGGAAAGGAAGTAAACAGAACTCCATTCTCAACCACACCTTCTGGTTTATGGTGGTCAATAATTATCACCTTCTCCACACCTTCAAAATTTCTCTTATAAGAGCCAAGATCTACAATAAAAACCACATCTGGCTTTTTCTCAAGCACTCTACTTATAGCTGAATCTGAAAAACCGTTCTCTCCTTTTTCTGGATACAACAAATCTGTTACATTAAAACCGTTTTCCTTGAGTGTTTTATACACAAGAACACCTGCACTCACTCCATCAGCATCTACATGAGAAAAAATAACTATTTTTTTATTCTTTCCGATATTTTTAATTTCTTTTTCAAAGTTTGTTGAAACTCTTTTAAAATCGATCATATTATAATTATTATATGAGAGAAATGAGAGAATTTAAAGTTTATTATAGAGAGGAACACAGAGAAAAACTAAAAGAAACAGTAACATCAGATATCTGTTTTTTCTGCGACGCACCGTGCTGTAAGGAGAATTTTGTTCCATTAACAGAAGAAGAAGTAAGAAGCGGTGCATATGAAATGGAATTTAAAAGATGGCTTGATCCTAAAACTGGAAGAATGAGGTCTGGCTGGGTTTTGAAGAGAAAACCTGATGGCAGCTGTATGTATCTTACAAAATTCAATCTATGTTCTATATGGAAGAGAAGGCCCCTTGCATGCAGGTTATATGCCTGTGATAAAATAAGAAAGGGAAAGGAGAAAAGGAATGAAAACAAAGATGGTAGTCTTAGTAGACAATGAGAAGGGGGATGGACTTATAGCTTCCTGGGGTCTCTCCATATACATAGAGAGAAATGATTTTAAACTCCTCTTTGATACAGGGGATAACCCAGAAGTTCTGATTAAAAACGCAGAAAAATTAGATATAGACCTCTCAAAAATTGATACTCTTGTCTTTTCTCACAACCACTATGACCACACAGGTGGATTTCCATATATAGGGAACATAACAGATAGAATCCCAGTTTATATACCTGAAAAAGGTATGACAAAGGCAGTAGAAGGATATGGTTTAAAACCAATATATGTTAAAGGTACTCTGAAAATACATCCCAACTTCACATTGTATAAATTTGAAGGTCCCATCCCTGAACAATCCCTGATAGCTGAAAGTAACGGAAAGAATTTTCTTGTTGTTGGATGTTCCCATCCAAAAATAGAGAATATGCTTGTAGAGATTATCCAAAAAATGGGTATAGGGATATTTGGTATTATTGGAGGCTTTCACCTTTATACAGAAACTTTGGAGAGATTCAAAAGAATAAAAGAGATCTTTGTTAAAATGGGAGTAAAGGAAATCTATCCAATTCACTGCACAGGAAAATCTGCAAGGGAATTTTTCAGTAAAGAACTAAAAGGAATCTATAAAGGAGGGAAAGGAGGAACAAGAATTGAGTTTTAAAGATACAAAGATATTTAAGAGTCTCAAAAAAACTGCACATGGAATTTATAACAGAATTATCTCCACACCATTATTTCAAAAAATGGAAGTGGAACCTGTAACAGAGGATGATTTTCTTCCTCACAATAAACATGTGATTGAATGGTGGTATTTCACTGGTTTTTTAAATAAAAGATTTGGTTTTGAGGTAACGTTCTTTAAAGTAAATGTTCCTCCAAAAAATTTTATACTGATTAACCCTTCTCTTAATACATGCATAAGTCACTTTGCAATTACAGACGTGGAGGAGAATAAATTTTTTTACTCTGAAAGAATCAGGCAGTCAATTCTTATGTGGGAGAAAAAGGAGCTCCTGTTAAGAAATGGGGCATGGATACTGGAAAGTGACGGAAGCGTATATCATATATATGTGGTTTCAAAAGAGATCTCGTTAGATTTATATATGAAACCCACTTCAAAAATGGTCCTTCATGGAGACAGGGGGCTGATAAAATTAGGAAATGCCGGATATTCTTATTACTATACCTATCCCTCCATGGAGACAGAGGGGTATATAAAAAGAAAAGGTAGACTCTTCAAGGTAAAAGGAGAAACCTGGCATGATCATCAGTGGGGAAATTTTAAAGTAGAGCCAGCATGGGACTGGTTTAGTATCAGACTAACTGATAAAACATATCTTATGGCTTTTAATCTGTGGGATGCAAAGAGAAAAAAACTGGTAATCCAATATGCAAGCCTTACAAAGGGAGATTTTATTAAAAAATTTGATAAGTTTGATTTCAAAGTGCTTGATAAGGACTTCCTGTCTGGTAAAAAGCGATATCCAGAGATATGGGAACTAAGCATTGAGGAGGAAGAAATTAATTTTGTTATTGAGGCAATGGTGAAAAATCAGGAAGTCAACTCTATAATAACTCCAGATTATTATGAAGGAATATGCAAGGTAAAGGGAAAAATAAAAGAAAAAGATGTAGAAGGAATTGCGTATGTTGAAATAACCGGATATTACTAAAGAAGTTTATTTTTGTTTATTTCAAGATGAAACTCACAACCTAAAACCTTTGCAGCCTGTCTGCAAAGGAGCATTCTTGAGAGAAATATCTCAAAGTACTCCATTGGCTTTGAGATTTCAGTATCTATCGTTAATTCAAGTGTTATCTCTTTATTTTTTTCATCAACTCTAAGGAATGATTTTTCCACAGCATAGTTTACTCTATCATGAATATCAAAATTTTCGGGTTTAGCTCTCACTCTTGATCTATGAGCATCAGATTTATCAGCAAGAACAACTGCAGCGGTAATAGGTGTCGCAACGAAGCCTGTTTTCTCATCATGGTTTGCTATAGCTTCAATAACCTCTCCTATGTCCTCTGGAGGGAAACCAAGATCTTTTAAAATATCCATGGCTATTAAAGCCCCACTTACTGTATGCGTGTCTCTCCCCAGAAAGTTCCCTATATCGTGAAGATATGCTGCAATCTTTGCAAGTTCTATTTCTCTCTCAGAATATCCCAGTCTCTCAAGAATGTTCTCTGCAATCTCTGAAACAAGAGATGTATGTCTGAATCCGTGCTCAGTATAACCGAGAGATTCAAGATACTTGTCCGCCATAGCTATAAATGTTTTTACTTTGGGATGATTCTTCACTTGTTCAAATCTCTTATACTTTGTCTCTTTCATATTAAAACTCCTCTATTAGCATACTTTCCCTTTGATATGAGAGAAGCACAGCATTGGGTAAATTGGAAAGGTAATCTTCTATCTTTGAAAGAGTAGAATCCAGTTCTCTCTCACTTGAATTTAAAGTAACAAAGTAGAACCTTGCCCTTTCTGCCCTTTCATCCTTTCTTTCTTCAGCAATGGCTATATTGTATCTGCTTTTCAACCTTGTAATTACAGATAGAACAACTTTCCTTTTATCCTTTAGTGTTTTAGACCCAGGAATTCCAAGCTCAAATTCTACAACGGTGAAAAACATCTCAGGAACCTTTTTCTTTTATTTCAAAAACTTCTACTATGTCGCCTTCTGATATATCCTTAACTCCTTCTACTCTCAATCCACATTCATATCCTTCGTTCACTTCTTTAACATCTTCTTTAAATCTCTTGAGAGACGAAATTTTACCTTCTCCAACAAGTTCTCCGTTCCTTAAAACTCTAGCATTCATATCTCTTACAATCTTTCCCTCTCTTACTATGCAACCAGCGACAAGTCCAAGTCCCTTTATCTTAAATATTCTCTTTACCTCTGCCTTGCCCACAATTATTTCCACAAGCTCTGGTTTTATCATTCCTTTTATAAACTTTATAAGCCACTCCTGCAAATCATATATCAGGTCAAAGAGGAATATTTTTACTCTTCCCCTTTCTGGCATTTTCTTTACTCCAGGTCCTTCCTTGGTACTAAATCCAAGTATTATAGCACCTGATGCAACAGCAAGAAGAACATCAGATTCATTAATTCTTCCAACACCAGTATGAATTATTTCCACCTTTATTTCACCAGAATCTATAGACTCAATAACAGATTTTACTGCTTCAAGAGAGCCAAATGTATCTGCCTTCAATATAATCTTGAGTTTTTTCTCTTCCTCAAGTTTCTCAAAAAGTTCCTCAATGGATATTGGTCTCTTTTGTTCCTTTTTAACTTCCTTTTTCTCTTCCTCAATCTTTTCTTTCTTCTCTTTTTTTATCTTCTCTGAATCATATTGAATTATGAGATCACCTGGTACTGGAGTATTCTTGAGTCCCATTATTTCAACGGCACTTACAGATTCTACAATCTTTGCCTGTTTCACACTTGGAGTAGTCATCATCCTTATTTTTCCGTATGTATCTCCTGCCATAACCCAGTCTCCCACCTTAAGTTCACCTGCTTGAAGAATAAAACTTGCAGTTGGTCCAATCTTTGGGTCAAGTCTTGCCTCAATTATTGTTCCGCCTGCTCTCTTTTCATTAGATTTTGAAAGTTCTTCTAGCTCCGCTACAAGCACTATATGTTCTAAAAGATCATCCAATCCAATTCCATTCTTGGCAGATGTATTTACATAAAGCGTTTCTCCTCCCCATTCCTCAGGTAATAGATCATAATTGGAGAGCTGCTTTTTAACCCTCTCAGGGTCAGCTCCCTCTTTATCAATCTTATTTATGGCAACAATTATTGGTACCTTTGCTTCCTTGGCATGATTTATTGCCTCCACCGTCTGTTCTTTTACTCCTTCGTCTGCTGCTACCACAAGAACAACTATATCTGTAACAATCGCCCCTCTTATCCTCATTTCAGTGAAAGCCTCGTGTCCTGGTGTATCAATAAAAATAATTTTCTTTCCATTATGAACGACTTCGGAGGCTCCTATCTTCTGTGTAATTCCTCCCTTTTCTCTCACTGCAATGTTTGTTTTCCTTATTGCATCAAGAAGGGTGGTCTTACCGTGATCAATATGCCCCATAACTGTAACCACAGGTGGTCTAGGTTTGAACTCTTTAGGAAGAGGTGGGAGTGTTTCAGTAAGCGGTTTACCAAAAGAGTTCGCTATCCTTGCAGCAATAGGAAACGGTATTTCATCATATTTGTTTGTCCTAACAAGCCCCCACTTTAGCACATAGGGAATAAGCCTTTTTAAAGGGATATTCAGATGAGTAATGAGTTCCTCTAATTTTATCTTCCCTTTCCTCTCCTTCTCTCTTCTTTCTCTCTCCTCCTTATCTTTAAGAACCAATTCCTTTACAACATTTGCAGTTTCTTCATCTATGGTGGAGAGATTTCCTTTTACTTTTACTCCAAGTTCATCAAGATATTTTATAAGCTCTGTAGTCGATATACCTATCTCTTTAGCTACACTAAATACTCTTAGTTTTTTCATCCTTCACCTCTTTTATATAAGTTAACATTTCTTTTTTCAACTTCTCTTTAATCTCTTTGTTAATAGAATCTACTCTCAAGGATTTTTCCAGTTTTCTTTTCCTGAATACCTTCTCTATACACTCCCTTCTTTTACATATATAAGCACTTCTCCCAAACTCTCTAAAGCCTGGGTCAAACACTAATTCTCCGTCTTTTTTTCTAACTATTCTAAAAAACTCTTCTCTATCACCAACTCTTCTACAAACAACACATCTTCTTAAGATTTTTCTTCGAGACATCTAAGTTCCAGTATATAACCTGTGAGTTTGGAGGCAAGCTTCACATTTATACCTTCTTTGCCAATGGCAAGAGGCACTTGATCTGAGGAAACATAAACAATCGCTCTCTTATCTTTTATCTGGACTTTCTCTACTTTTGCAGGAGAAAGAGCATATTTTATATACTCCTCTGGAACATCAGACCACCTCACTATATCTATCTTCTCACCCGAGAGTTCTTTTGATATGCTTGTTATTCTAACACCTTTAGTTCCTATACATGCACCAACAGGATCAACATCTGGCTTGTAGGAATGAACTGCAACTTTTGCCCTCTCACCAGGCTCTCTTATGATTCCTTTGATTTCCACTATCCCATCCATTATCTCTGGTATTTCTTTCTCAAGGAGAAGTTTCAGTAGTTCTGGAGATGTGCGGGATAGAATTATATCTGGTCCTTTTGGGGTTTTTATAACATCTTCTACATAAACCTTTAATTCCTTACCCTTTGTATACTTCTCTTTGGGAATTACAAAGCTTGGGGGTATTCTTCCTTCCACATCATCTATCTTTACAAAGATTGTCCTTCCTATTATTCTGGATACTTTTCCTGGAATTACAGTGCCCTTTTTGTCTTTATACTGCTCATATAAAACCTCTCTCTCGAGATGAACAATTTTCTGTATTAAAACTTGCTTTGCTACCTGCATGGCTACAAAACCTAATTTCTCTGGAAGAATCTCCATATCAATTATTTCATCCACCTTAACATCTTTCTTAATTTTCTGTGCATCTTTTAAAGAAATCTCTCCCTTCTTCTCAGCCTTTTCAACAACATGCATCTTTGTAAAAATTTTTATCTCTCCTGTCTCTGGATTTATATAAACATGTATATTTCCACTACCAGGAAATTTCTTTCTATAAGCAATACTTATAGCGTCCTCAAGAACTTTGAGGACTTTTTCCTTTGGTATTCCTTTTGTTTTTTCTAGTTCCTCTATTGCCTTAATAAGTTCAGACGGCACTTTTCCTCCTTCTAATTCTCTTGAACAATTATAACACAGGTTATTTTACTACCAAAATAGTTTTAATAAAGAAAGACTTCACCTCTCCTATAATCTGAAGAATACCTTTTCAGCAGAATTTTTAATAATTACTTTGGTTCCCCCTCCTTCACCTACAGTTTTTATCATCATCCTGGGATTCACAACCTTTATACCAGCAACAAGCGTAAATCCTCTTTTTTTGAAAACCTCTTTAACCATTGGAGTTGTAGGACCTGAAATAATCTTCTCTCTTGCCCTTGTAGGAAGTGAGACTATATCATCAATGGAGAAATTCTCTAAGGTAACACCTGTTAATATAAGTATGTCTGTCTCTAAAAGAACCTTCTTCAAATCCTCCTCCAACCTTAAGAATTTCCTGAACTCCTCCCTAACCTCTCCCCTTTCAAAAAGGTTTATGTTGACTTTTCTCTTTGAAAGCTCCTTTATAAAAGGACCTATTGCTCCGATTAAAGTTATCGTATCTCCATCTCTTATAGAGACTGCATCTAAAGCATCTCCTATAGTTATATCTTCCTTTAGGGTAGAGCTTATAAGCGCGTTAAGGATTGAAAAACCAAAACTTCTCTCAAAGGGATTTTCAGAAAAGATGAGTTTGGGAAGCTCCTTTTTAGCATTAATCTTAGTTAAAAAACCTGCCCTATCCACAGGATGAATATGGAGCTTCTCTCTTACTATCCATGCAATACCTGCATAACCATTTGACAATATTGCCCCAGAATACACAGCACCAATACGAGCGTCAACTATATTTATATCCTCAAGAGGAATTTCCTTATATACAAAATCTAATATTTCATCAATGATTCTACTCATTTTATGAATCTCGGGATTTTTGTGTCTTTCATAGTTAAAAGTCCCGGTTCTTCATCTAAAACAATTGGTATCATGTTAACTGCTATGGAAATGGTTCCAACTCCACCCTTTATCTCTGGTTTATTCACAAAATTTATTGGTGGTTCTCCATCTATTTTTATGTAATCTCCTGTTTCAATTCCTTCAAGGTGCGGAAGTATCTGTTGAGGGTGATCAAGTACTATCTTCTCTTCTCCATCCACAATTCCCATTCCCCTGTGGTGACATCCTGCTACCATACCAGGTTTCACAGTTACACACCTTGTTTTTCTTTCTACCTTAGAGATTATTGGCTTCCTTTCCTCTATTACTTTCTCTATCTTCCAGCCTATTGCTTCACCTATCATATGGATTGATTGAGGAAAACCAAAATGACCTACAATTTCTCCAGATTTAAGTCCTTTTTCAAACTCCTCTGGTGTAGTTCCAACTCCTTGAGTCTTCATAACACTTGGTCCATATGGAGATAAATCATTTACCCTTTTTGCATAGATTCTATCAATTTTACTCATAATACCTGTAAGAGTTATTATAAGAGTGTCCAGGACAAAACCAGGATTTATACCTGTACCCAAAATCGTAACGTTATTTTCTATGGCAATTTTATGGAGTTCCCTGGATAGCTCTGGTTCAACTATCCACGGATAAGCCATCTCCTCTGCAATTGTTATTACATTCACTCCTTCTTCAGCTATCTTTTTTATCTCAGGATATGCATCTTTTACCTTTGAACAGGTGGCATGAAGAAAAATGTCCACTCCTTTATCTATGATTTCCTTTGTATCATTCCTAATCTCTATCCCAATCTTACCTTCTCCAATAATCTCTCCAACATCTTTTCCTTCCCTTTTCTTCCTTCTTGCCACCACCCCAACAAGTTCAAGTTCTTTCTTCTTTAGAATCAATGAAATCATACCTCTTCCCATTGATCCAGTTCCAAAAACTGCAACTTTTATTTTTCTCATATTCCACTCCTTCAAATGCCTTAATATACTTAATTATACAGCATTTCTTGTGCTAAAACTGACGAAGCTTGACAAATTTTATTACATAGTCTAAAGTGTAATTAGGAAAACCTTTGAGGAGGTGTAAAAAATGAAAAAAGGACTAATTCTTCTTGGAGTTTTAATCATTGCGGGAATACTTCTATTTACAGCATGTGCTCCAGCAGAGCAACCGCAAGAGCAACCACCTGAGGAGAAAAAACTCAAGGTGGTGGGTATCTTCGCAACACCTATCGAGGAACCGTGGGATGGCGCTATCCACCACGCTCTATTAAAGGCAAAGGAGGAGCTGGGGATAGAATACGAGTGGACAGAAAGCGTAGGTTACTCTGATTTCGAGAGAGTACTCAGAGAATACGCAGACAAGGGACCAGACATCATTATGGGAGATGCTTTTGGTAATGAAGAGGCTGCAAGAAGAGTCGCAAAGGATTACCCAAATATTGCCTTTGTTTTTGGCTCTGGTGGTGGTCCAATGGATCCAAACTTCGCAGTATTTGATGACTGGATTCATGAACCAGCATATCTTGCAGGTCTCATTGCAGGTAACCTCACAAAATCCAATATTATTGGCGTAGTTGCAGGTTATCCTGTACCAGAGGTCAACAGGATCGTTAATGCCTTTATTGTTGGTGCAAAAGAAGTCAATCCAGATGTAAAAGTCAAGGTTACATTCATAGGTAGTTGGTTTGATCCACCAAAGGCAAAAGAAGCTGCCATCGCACAGATTGAGGCAGGTGCAGATGTTATGTTTGGTGAAAGATACGGTGTAATTGATGCATGTAAAGAGAGAGACATTCCGGTCTTTGGAAACATACTTGACCAGTGTGATCTTGCACCAGGTCTTGTCATCGGTAGCCCTGTATGGGATATGTGGCCCACAGTTAAGTTTGTAATTGAATCAGTAAAGAACGGTTCCTTCAAAGCAGTTGATCTTAAAGACTGGAGCATGATGGGTAAGGGCGGAGCAAAGCTCGTTCTCTGTGAAGAGTGGAAAGATAAACTCCCAGAGGACGTAAAAACATTGATAGAGAAGAAGACACAGGATATAATAAACGGACTCTTCAGAGTTCCAGTTGACGAAAACACTCCAAAGTCTGATTAGTAGGAGTTTAGATTAAATAAGGGGGAGAAGTCTCCCCCTTATTTTTATGTTTGATAGTAACAAGGAGAAGCCTATGGAAAAGATTCTTTCCATGCAAGGTATTACAAAGAGATTTCCAGGAGTTTTAGCAAATGATCACATAAATTTTGAAGCTTACAAGGGCGAGATAGTTTCTCTTCTTGGAGAAAACGGAGCAGGAAAAACCACACTAATGAAGATACTCTATGGAATGTACTCCAAGGATGAGGGGGAAATATACATAAAAGGAAAAAAGGTAGAGATTAATTCGCCAAAAGATGCTATAGACAATGGAATAGGAATGGTACACCAGCATTTCACCCTTGTGAATCCATTTTCAGTAACTGAAAACATCATACTTGGATTACCTGGTGAGAAGGCAACCATTGACCTCGAAGAGGCAAAAAATAAGATAAAAGAATACATGGATAGATATGGATTACATGTGGATCCTGATGCAAAGATATGGCAAATTTCTGTGGGTGAAAAACAGAGAGTTGAAATTCTTAAAGTCCTCTTTAGAAACGCAGAAATAATAATTCTTGATGAACCAACAGCAGTTCTAACACCTCAAGAAGTTGATGAATTATTTAAGACATTAAAAATACTGAGGGAAGAGGGGAAAACAATTATATTTATTTCTCATAAACTCTATGAAGTTCTTGAGATAAGTGACAGAATTGTTGTTTTAAGAACTGGAAGAGTTGTAGGGGAGACTACGCCTGACAAAACATCAAGAAGAGAGCTTGCCAAAATGATGGTGGGTAAGGAAGTTATAGAGATTATCTCCGAAGAACCGCCAGAGTTAGGAGAAGAAATATTTAAAGTTGAAAATCTTTCTGCCATGAGTGATAGAGGCTACCTTGCCCTCAAGAACATATCTTTTACGGTAAGTTCTGGTGAAATTCTCGGAGTTGCAGGTGTTGCTGGAAATGGTCAAAAGGAACTTGAAGACGTAATTTCTGGAGTTAGAAAACCAGTAGATGGAAGAGTTGTACTTTTAGATAAAGAAATAACTGGAAAAAGTCCAAAGGAAATTATAGAAATGGGAGTTGGTAGAATTCCTGAAGACAGAATGGAGGCAGGATTAATTCTTGATATTCCTCTATACGAAAATCTTGTAGTTGAGTATTTTGACAAACCTCCATTTTCAAAAGGGCTCTTTCTTAACTACAAAGAGATAAAATCTTATGCTGAAAAGCTTGTAAAAGAGTTTGATATAAGAACACCACATGTTAATGTAATAACAAGGACACTTTCAGGAGGTAACCTTCAGAAGGTAATTCTTGCAAGAGTTATATCAAGAGAGCCGAAATTTCTTATAGCTTCACAACCGACAAGAGGACTTGATGTAGGGGCAGCTGAGTATATCCATGAGAGACTACTCGAAGAAAGAGCCAAAGGGTGTGCCATTCTGTTAATCTCAGAGGATCTTGATGAAATTATAAATCTTTCAGATAGAATTATGGTTTTATATGAAGGTGAGATTATGGGGTTTGTGAATAGAGGAGAGCTTCCTAAAGAAGAAATTGGACTTATGATGACTGGAACAAGAAAGGAGGCTTTAAGTGAGATTTCCTAAATTTAGGCTGGAGAAAAGACCGTCACCTCCAACATGGCTTAGAATAGCAATTCCTTTTATAGCAATAGGCATATCGTTTCTTTTCTCTGCAATAATAATTCTACTCGCTGGAAGAAATCCGATAAGTGCATTTTACGCAATATTCTATGGAGCCCTTGGTACAAGACTTGGTTTTATGGAGACTCTGGTTAAAGCAACTCCCCTTATACTAACAGGAATTGCTGTATCCCTTGCATTTACAGCAAAGTTCTGGAACATTGGTGCAGAAGGACAATTATATGCTGGAGCTCTTGCTGCTACATGGCTGGGAATAAGTCACTTCTCTTTACCATCCCCTATATATATATTCCTTATGATTGTAGTAGGATTCATTGCTGGTTCTCTATGGGCATTAATACCTGGTTTTCTTAAGGCAAGATTCAAGGTAGACGACGTAGTAACCACACTCCTTATGAATTATATAATGATCTACATGGTATCAGCAATACTTGAAGGCCCATGGAGAGATCCAGTAACAAGCTGGCCTCAGTCTATAATGATTGCAAAGAATGCAGAATACCCGAAACTATTTGCAAGATCAAGGGTACACTTTGGATTAATTGTGTCTATCATTGCTATTATTGTGGTATATGTAATCATAAAGCACACAAAACTTGGGTTTAGAATAAGGGCTACGGGAGCCAATGCAAAGGCCGCATACTTTCTTGGTATAAACACAATAAAAACCATAATCCTCACAGCAGTTATAAGTGGAGGAATTGCAGGACTTGCTGGTGTAGGAGAGGTAGCAGGACTTCATTTCCATTTAACAGAAAATATATCTCCCGGATATGGATACAGTGGTATAGTCATTGCCATGCTTGGAGGACTTCACCCTATAGGTGTTATGCTTGCTGCTTTCTTCTTTGGAATTATTATAACCGGTGCTGAATATATGAGTAGAGCTACAGGGGTTACATCATTTATTGCTGATGTCATACAGGGAATAACACTTCTTGTTATGCTTGCCATGCTTCTTTTATATGAGTACAGAATAAGGAGGGTGGAATGAAGGAGATACTTACCGTTGGCTTTTTCATAGGACTGCTTTCAGCAACTTTGAGGATGGCAACTCCCCTTATCCTTGCTACTCTTGGTGAAACCTTCTGTGAGAGAGCAGGGATATTAAATCTTGGAATAGAAGGAACCATGCTTTTCGGTGCTCTGGCAGCCTTCCTTACCACGTATTTTACTGGAAATCTCTGGTTAGGAATTATTGCAGCAATTATCTCAGGTATACTTTTTGGTCTTCTTATGGGAGTATTCTCTGTATCCCTTGGTCTTTCTCAGCATGTAAGTGGATTGGGAATAACACTTCTTGCTACAGGCTTATCTCTGTTTACTTACAGACAAATTATTGGTTCCCCAAAGGTTCCACCAACAATCCAGACTTTTAAAACTCTTTCCATTCCCGGACTCTCCAGTATACCTATTCTTGGTCCTATACTTTTTGACCAATACATCCTTACCTATATAGCAATAATCCTTGTCCCCATTGCATCCTATGTACTTTTTAAGACAAGGTTTGGTCTCTCCTTAAGAGCAGTTGGTGAAAACCCTGAAGCAGCAGATGCTGTGGGAATAAACGTTTTCAAAACCAGGTATATTGCCCTGATGATAGCTGGTGGATTAATGGGCTTTGCTGGAAGTTTCTTTACCCTTGCACATTTCAACATGTTTCTCTATGGTATGGTAGGTGGAAGAGGCTGGGTTTCCATAGCTTTAGTTATATTTGCAAACTGGAATCCAACAAAAGTTTTATGGGGAGCACTTCTCTTTGGAGGAGTTGATGCACTCCAGCTGAGACTTCAGGCGATAGGATTTAATATTCCTTATCAACTATTTCTCATAATGCCATATCTACTCACAATAATTGTTTTAATTCTTGTTGCAAGAAACGCCTCTTACCCAGGATCTCTCCTTAAGCCATACAGAAGAGAGTGACAGATACAGTACAAAGAATCATAGAAACCCTTAAAAAAGAAAAGGGGAAATTTAAAAAAACTGCTATATCTGAGATTCAGGAGACAAAGGACCCTTTCAGGGTCCTTATTTCCTGTCTCCTCTCCCTTAGAACAAAGGATGGAGTCACACTAAAGGCAAGCAAAAGGCTCTTTTTGGTAGCCAAAACCCCAGAGGAGTTTTTGAACCTTTCAACCAAAAAAATTGAGGAGCTTATTTATCCTGTGGGATTTTATAGAGTTAAGGCAAAAAGGATTAAAGAAATTTCAAAAATCCTAATAGAGCGGTTTGGAGGAAAAGTCCCAGACAACCTGGAAGAACTTCTAACTCTTCCAGGTGTTGGAAGAAAAACAGCAAACATAGTTATCACACAAGGATTTAACAAATATGGTATAGCTGTGGATACTCATGTTCATAGAGTATCAAATAGACTGGGGCTTGTTAAAACCAAAACCCCGGAAGAAACAGAAATGGAGTTAAGAAAAATAATCCCAAAGAAATATTGGATAGAATTTAACGATCTGTTTGTTTCTTTTGGGCAAAACATTTGTACTCCAATATCTCCAAAATGTTCCATATGCCCCATAAGTAAATACTGCAATAAAGTTGGGATAAAAACTCACAGATAGAAATCATACAAATCTATATAATTTTCTCATGGTATAATGAGAGAGATGAAAGGAAAAACTTTTATAACGAAAAAAGCAATTAAACAAATAGCAGTTCTCTCCGCTATGCGCTGTTATGGTGTTGTAGGGCTTTCTCCTGTTAACTTTAAAGAGAGTATCCAAAAAATACTGGGATGGGATGAAGGAAAAAGAGGTGTTGAGGTCTTTATTGATGGTAAAAACATAAAGATAGTTTTTCATGTAAGTCTTTTCAGAAATATAAATGTAAAAGAA
>CBFDTJ010000021.1:0-19977 GCA_965612865.1 uncultured bacterium | reverse complement strand
AGCAGAAGACGGCATACGAGATCATGCCTAGTCTCGTGGGCTCGGAGATGTGTATAAGAGACAGGCTAAGGATGAAGGAATTGCTGAGCCAGTATTAATTGGCGAAAGAGAAAAAATTGAGGAGTTTTTAAAGAAAGGGAATATTGAATCTGATATGGAGATTGTTGAAGAGAAAGATTACTATAAAGCCATAGAACTCTCCATTCAGTTTGCAAGAGAAGGTAAAGCTGATCTTATAATGAAGGGTCTCGTAAAAACACCAGATTTACTACATGCCGTTCTTGACAAAGAAAAGGGGATAAGAAAGTATAAGCTTCTCTCCCATGTTGGTGTTTTGTCATGCTCAAGGTATCCCAAGTTTATAATAATGAGTGATGGTGGAATGGTTATAGCACCCAGTCTTGAAGAGAAAGTTGAGATTCTTAAGAATGCTCTCATCGTAGCTAAAGCTCTCGAAATTGAAACGCCAAAGGTTGCTCTTCTATCAGCCATTGAGATAGTTAACCCCAAAATGCCATCAACTCTTGATGCAGCGCTTATTGCAAAGATGGCTCAAAGAAGGCAGATTAGGGGTATCATAGCTGATGGTCCCCTTGCTTTTGATAATGCAATTTCAAAATGGGCTGCAGAGCATAAAGGCATAGACTCACCTGTTGCTGGTGATGCAGATGTGTTTATAGTTCCAAACATTGAAGCAGGAAACATATTCTTTAAGATTTTGAATTATCTATCTGATGGAAAGAGTGCAGGTGTCGTAATAGGGGCGAAAGTCCCGGTTGTATTACCCTCTCGTGCAGATACTCCTGAGTCCAAATTCTATTCAATTGTCTTAAGTTGTCTCGTATCAAGATACACATAAACATAAGGAGGTAAGGAGGGTATTTATAAAAATTAATAATAAGGAGGTAGCGATGGAGAAGGAAAAGACCTTGAATCCATTTGAGATCGTTCAGGAGCAGATTGAGGAAGCAGGGAAGGTTCTTAATCTTCCTGATGAGGTTATTGCCTTTCTGAAATGGCCTAAAAAGGTTTTAGGTGTAAGAATTCCAGTTAAAATGGATGACGGAAGTATCAGAATTTTTACAGGATTCAGATCTCAACACAACGACGCACTTGGTCCAACAAAGGGTGGCATAAGGTTCCATCCTAATGTGACCATGGATGAAGTTATGGCTCTCTCTGCATGGATGACTCTCAAATGTGGAGTTGTTGGTATTCCCTATGGAGGGGGTAAGGGTGGAGTAAGGTGCAACCCTAAAGAGATGAGTGAAGGAGAATTGGAGAGATTATCAAGGGGATACATTGATGCTATATGGGAGTTTATAGGTCCTGAGAGAGACATTCCTGCTCCAGATGTATATACAAATCCACAAATTATGGCATGGATGATGGATGAGTATTCAAAGATCAAGGGATACAATGTACCAGGTGTTATTACGGGAAAACCGATAATTATAGGTGGTTCTCAAGGTAGAGGTTCTGCTACAGCTATGGGAACCTTATTTACAATTAGAGAGGCAGTCAAAGTTCTTGGTATGAGCTTAAGTGGTGCCACCGTTTCTGTTCAAGGTTATGGAAATGCCGGCTACTGGGCTGCCAAGCTCCTTCATCAAGATGGAGCAAAGATAGTTGCAATTAGTGATTCTAAAGGCGGAATCTATTCAGAGGAAGGTCTTGATCCAGATAAGGTTCTAAAATGGAAAAAGGAGAGTGGAAGTGTTAAAGGATTCCCGGGAACAAAAGAGATTGGTTCAATGGGACCACTGACAGTTAAATGTGATATTCTTGTTCCTGCAGCCCTCGAGAATCAGATAACAACGGAGAATGCAAATGATGTTCAGGCAAAGATTGTGGCAGAGGCAGCAAACGGACCCACAACACCTGAGGCAGATGAAATACTCACAAAGAAAGGAGTCCTTATTATTCCAGATATTCTGGCAAATGCAGGTGGAGTTACAGTTTCATACTTTGAGTGGGTTCAGAATAACTATGGACACTATTGGTCAGAGGATACTGTTTTTGAAAGATTAGAGAAGAAGATGAAGAACGCGTTCCACAATGTTTACAACACACATAAAGATATGAATATAAGAATGAGAGTTGCTGCTGATGTAGTTGCAATAAAGAGGGTAGTAGAGGCTATGAAGATAAGAGGCTGGATTTAGATTTGAGGGGGCGTTTGCCCCTCAAAAATATTGGAGGCTTAAAATGGAGAGAGTTCTTGTTATAAATCCAGGTTCTACAAGCACAAAGATTGCTGTATATGAAGGTGAAAAGCCATTGTTTACTGAGGTTTTAAGACACGATGCAGAAGAACTTAAAAAATTCAAAAAGATTGTTGATCAGTATGAGTTTAGAAAGGAGATTGTTTTAAGTTTGCTTAAAGAAAAGGGTATTCCTCTTTCTTCCCTATCCTGTGTTGTGGGGCGAGGTGGACTTATAAAATCTGTTCCCGGAGGAACATATCTTGTTAATGAAAAGATGCTTCACGACTTACACATTGGACTTCAGGGAGAACATGCAAGTAATCTTGGTGGTATCCTTGCCCATGAAATTGCAAAGCCTCTCGGAATCCCTGCATTTATTGTTGATCCAGTGGTTGTTGATGAAATGGATGATCTGGCAAGAATTTCTGGACTACCTGAAATTACAAGGAAGAGCATATTCCATGCCTTAAATCAGAAATCTGTGGCGAGAAAAGCTGCGTCAGATTTAGGCAAAAAGTATGAAGATGTAAATCTTATTGTAGTTCATCTTGGTGGGGGAATCTCTATTGGTGCTCACAGAGAAGGAAGAGTTGTTGACGTAAACAACGCTTTAAATGGGGATGGTCCTTTTGCTCCTGAAAGAGCTGGAGGTTTGCCTACACAGGCACTTGTTGATATGTGTTTTTCAGGAAATTTTACTCTTGAAGAGATGCTTAAGAAACTTGCAGGCAAGGGTGGTCTTGTCTCTCATCTTGGAACCAATGACGCCCGTAAGGTCGAGAAAATGATAGAGGAGGGAGACGAACACGCTAAATTAATTTATGAAGCAATGGCATATCAAATAGCGAAAACCATTGGCGAAATGGCAACAGTTTTGAAAGGTAAAGTGGATGCAATAATTCTCACAGGCGGTCTTGCTTACTCAAAGATGTTAACAGAATGGGTAAAGGAAAGAGTATCTTTCATTGCTCCTGTAAAAATCTATCCTGGAGAGAACGAAATGGAAGCACTTGCCCTTGGTGCTTTAAGAGTTCTGAGAGGAGAAGAGAAGGCAAAAACTTATGAATGATATAAAGAAAATAACAATATTTATTGGTGAGATTGGAAGTGGCAAGACAGAAATTTCAATAAATTATGCTATAAGACTAAAAAAAGAAAAAGACAAAGATGTAGATCTCATTGACCTTGACATAATGAAGCCTTACATAAGGCTCAGGGATTTAAAGGAAGAGATAAAGAAGTTTGGAGTTAATGTGGTATCTCCACCTCAGAGATACAAACAGGCAGACCTTCCAATACTTATTCATGCAACCAAATCGTGCATTTTTGATGATGATAAGTTTTGTATTTACGATATTGGGGGAGGAGAAGAGAGTTCTTTTATATTAAGGCAGTTTCCAGAATTAAGAGAGTTTCCATATAATTTATTTTTTGTTGTGAACATTTTTAGACCTTTCACCCAGACAATGGAAGAGATAGGAAACGCAATAAAAATCCTTGAATCTGCCACCGGTCTTGAGATTAGCGGCATAGTTTCAAATTCTCACTTGAGGGGACACACAAAAAAGGAAGATGTAATTAAAGGTTACAAAGTTGTTAAGGAGGTAAGTAAGGTTTTGGGCATCCCTATTGCGTTTGTTGGTATAAGAGAAAGTATGGTGAGTGAGTTTAGAAATGAAGAGTTTTATGAACATATTTTTCCTATAAAGACTTTTATAAAATATCCGGGAGAAAGATAAGGAGGAGATATGGAAAAACCAAGCAAAGTAATTATTGAGAGGGAGCTTTGTAAGGAGTGTGGGTATTGCATCCATTTCTGTCCTACACATGTGCTGGCAATGGATAAGAATTTAAATTCCAAGGGGTATCATCCAACAATACTTATTGATGAGGATGGATGCATAATGTGTGGGATTTGTGCCCAGGTTTGTCCTGAGGCAGCTATTGAGGTTTACAGGATCAAGGAGGAGGTGAAAAAATGAGTGAGAAGATATTTATGAAAGGAGCAGAAGCGCTCGCTGAAGCAGTTATTCGTTCAGGTTGTAGATTGTTCTTTGGTTATCCTATAACTCCTCAGAATGAAACTCCAGAGTATTTCTCAAGGAAACTCCCCCTTATTGGGGGAACATACCTTCAGGCTGAGAGCGAAGTTGCTGCAATAAACATGGTTTATGGTGCGGCATGTGCAGGAAAAAGAGTTTTTACATCAACCTCTTCCCCGGGATTTTCACTTATGCAGGAAGGAATATCTTATATATCTGGTTCTAATGTTCCGGCAGTTGTGGCAAACATTGTTAGAGGAGGTCCAGGTCTTGGAGACATACAACCTGCTCAATCAGATTATTTTCAGGCAACAAAAGGCGGTGGACATGGTGATTATCATTTAATTGTTCTTGCACCCTCTACAGTTCAAGAAGTTGTAGATTTAGTTCCAGTAGCTTTTGATCTTGCAGATAAGTATAGAATGGTTGTAGAACTTTTCCTTGATGGAATCCTTGGTCAGATGATGGAGGCAGTTGAGTTTAAATACGATATAAAACCTGAAGATTTACCGGAAAAGCCGTGGGTAACAACCGGTGCAAAAGGGAGATCCAAAAACGTAATAACTTCCCTTGATCTTAGACCTGAAGGTTTAGAAAAGATAAACCTCGCTCTTAAAGAGAAGTATAAAGAGATTGAAGAGAAGGAAAAAAGATGGGAAGAATATAAGTGTGATGACATAGAGTATTTAATTGTTGCCTTTGGTACCACAGGAAGGATTGTGAAATCTGTTGTAGATGAGTTGAGGGAAGAGGGTATAAAAGTTGGTTTATTTAGACCAATAACTCTCTGGCCCTTCCCATATAAAGAACTTGCAGCATTTATTGATAAAGTTAAATTTTTCCTTGATGTGGAAATGAATCTTGGTCAAATGCTTGAAGATGTAAACCTTGCAGTGAAGGACAAAAAGCCAGTATATTTCTATGGAAGAACAGGAGGAATGGTTCCAACAGTTGATGAGATAAAGGAGTTTTTCAAGAAAAAACTTGAGGAGGTGAAATAAAATGACTGTAAAGCCTATATACACCTTTCCAAAATCCTTAGAGAAGAAGAATACCCACTACTGTCCAGGGTGTCACCATGGAATTGTTCACAGATTAATTGCAGAACTTATAGATGAGATGAACCTTTTAGAAAAAACTGTAATAGTCTGGCCGGTAGGTTGTTCTGTCCTTGGTTATGAGTACCTTAAAACAGATGGAGTGGAGGCAGCTCACGGAAGAGCACCTGCTATGGCAACAGGTATAAAGAGGGCGAGTCCTGATAGCTTTGTAATCTCATATCAGGGTGATGGTGATCTTGCATCTATTGGTATGGCTGAAATTGCGCACGCAGCAGCAAGAGGAGAGAAAATTACTGTCGTATTTATCAATAACACAAATTATGGAATGACGGGTGGACAGATGGCACCCACAACTCTTGTTGGACAAAAAACTACCACAAGTCCATATGGAAGAGATCCCAATGTTTGTGGTTATCCAATAAGAGTAAGTGAGATGCTTGCAACTCTTGAGGGACCAGCATACATTGCGAGAGCAGCTGTTAATAAACCAGCAAGAATAGTTCAAGCCAAGAAATTTTTGAGGAAGGCATTTAATGCCCAACTTAAAGGGTTAGGTTTTTCAATGGTTGAATTTCTCTCTGCATGTCCTATTCAATGGCACATGACTCCCATTGAAGCCCTTAATAGAATAGAGAAAGAGTTAATTCCTTACTATCCTCTTGGTGAATTTAAAGTTAAAGAGGGGGTGGAGTGATGTATCTTGAAGTGATAATTGCTGGTTTTGGCGGTCAGGGTGTAATGCTTGCAGGAGAGGTTATATGTGAAGCTGCTACAAGAATGGGTGTTAATGCTACATTTTTTCCATCCTACGGACCTGAAACAAGAGGAGGAACAGCGAATTGTACCGTGATTGTTTCTGATAAGCCCATTGCATCTCCTGTTCTTGCCACAAGTGATAACATAATTGTTATGAATAGACCATCTCTTGATAAGTTTGAACCAAGAGTTAAAAAGGGCGGTCTTCTTATTGTAAATTCATCTCTTGTAGATAGAAAAGTGGAAAGAGACGACATTGAAGTTTTAGAGATTCCTGCAAATAAAATTGCTGAGGATGTTGTGGGTAATCCCTTAACAGCCAATATGGTTGTGCTTGGTGCCTTTATAGCTAAAACTGGAATAATTCCTCTCGACGAGATTAAGAAAGCAGTAGAGAAGTTTTTGGGTGGAAGAAAGAAGCACTTAGTGGAAGTAAACTTTAAAGCCCTTGACGAAGGGGCAAAGCTCGTAAAATGAGATTGAATATGGGGAGGTGTTTAACCTCCCCATAAAGTTTTGACTACCGCATCTTATCAAATTTTCATCCTTGAATTTAACCTCTTTATATTTTATACTTAAGTGATTATGAGAAAAGACATTTCTGGAAGTTACAGGATTTTAACAAAAAATGATTTCGGTTACTGGGAGGAGAAAGTAGTTGTCTTTCTCTCTAAGACTTTTGATATTAATTCAAAGATAATAGTTGATTGGGAGATTATAAATTTTATAGATGCGCCAGATGAGGTGTTTGCCTCTATAATAAACCGTATTCCAATTAATAAGCTTTTTGAACTGGATATAAGTGATACCTTTTCAAAAGATGAAAGAAAGGCTATCATATCACTTATAAAGATAAAAGAAGGTGAAGAAACCGGCATCAGAAGAGTTAAAAGGCTCATAAATAAGGTGAAATTTTCAGAAAATTCTACATTCTCAAAGAAATTAATACTTTATTTACTTGAAAAGAAAAGCTCCGACTCCTCGTTACCTCACCGTTCCCTCTTTGAAGGGTACGACTAATATGAGGCAACGAAGGAGTCAGAGCTAACTTTATTTATACCAAAAAGTAGGATTTGGTGCAAATATTTTCTCAGATTTCTTCTTTTTCCTCTATTTTCTTTTTCCAGAATTTCTTTGATTCTTTACTTACCTCAACACCTGGAGGTGCAAATAGAACTACATAGTTTGCTATCTTTTCTGTAGTTCCATCCATTGCGTAAACACCACCAGTGACAAAGTCAATAAATCTTCTTGCAAGCTCCCTATCCGTTTCTTCAAAGTTTATAACTACAGGTCTACCAGATTTTAGATCATCTATGACCCTTTGAGCTTCATCGAAGGATTTTGGTTCAATCACTATTAATTTCATTCCATCCACCTCATCTGTAATTGAAATTTCACTTTCTTCCTCCATATCACTTATTTCTTTGATTTCCTCTTCAAATCCAAACATACGTTTCAGTTTCTCAAAAAATCCCACAGCATCCTCCTTTATTCTTTTATAATATCTTTTCCTGAAAACTTAAATAACTTTTTGTTCTCCTCAATAAATGGAAATACAAAGTAGTTATCTTTCTTTACAAAGAAAAGGCTATCAAGGGAGATAAATATAGAGTTGTTTTCATCATTAATCATAATTCCATCCCTTTTTATAAACCTTTTAGGAATTTTAATAACCTTTCCTTCAAACGCGATAATATTTATTATTGGAGTTCTGTTATTAATAAAATCTTCAACATGTATTCCCATTTCCAGCTCAACGAGATCTTCTGATATGCCTTTTAGATAGATAGGAATTTCTTCACCTCTAATCTCATCTTCTATAAAGATTTCTCTATCCTCAATAAGTTTATCAAGTATATTATCCTTCAAAACATAGAGAGTGGCACTAAGATTATCAACTACTCTGAAAACAGGATCTCCTGGATGAAGTATTGTTAATGCTTCAAGAGTTTTATACTTAGGTGTTTTGTTATCTTTCAGATATTTTTCAATTTCTATCTTGTTTATATTTTCAGTGAGGCTTACTTCGTCAAATTTTTTTGAAAATATTCCGCTTTCAGGGGCAAAAAATTTAAATATTCCATTTTCTGTTTCAATCTGTGCAACAAGTGCATCCTTTGGCACTCTATCTCCCTCTTTAAAAAAATATTCTACTCTTCCTTCGTAAGGAGAAAATATGATTTTTTCCTTCAGTAGAGCAAAAGCCTTTTTATTCACCACAATTTTAGACTCCACAGATTCTAATTTAACTGTATCTGGAATTGAGAGAAATGAGAGTACATCCTTTCCTTTTATAAATACAAAAATAACAGAGACGATTATTATTATAAGTATCCACCTTCTCACTCTTCTTCAGTTCTCCTTTTTCTTCTGAGGAAAGGTGGAATTTTCAGATCATCAGGAGTTAAAATATCTGATTCAAGACCTTCAAGTATTGCTTCCTTTTTATATTTCGGCTGGAAGTTTGTGGCGATTACTATTATCTTCATCTGATCCCCAAGCTCCTCATCTATGGTAACTCCAAAGATTATATTTGCTTCTGGATCTACAGAATTTGAAATAACTCCCATGGCCCTTTTAACTTCATGCAAAGATATATTTTTGTTTCCTGCTATATTTACCACAAGACCTTTTGCTCCAGATAATGATATTTCAAGAAGTGGGCTGGTTATAGCATTCTTTGCTGCCTGCTCTGCTCTCTTATCTCCAGAACCCATACCAACGCCAAGCCAGGCATTCCCTGCTCCTCTCATTATTTTAGATATATCATTGAAGTCAACATTTATTATTCCTGGTTGTGTAAGAAGATCTGATATTCCCTGAACACCCTGCCTTAAAGCTTCATCTGCAAGAGAGAAAGAATCCAGTAAACTCGTCTTTGAAGAGGTTATTTCAAGGAGTCTATTGTTGGAAATAACGATTAATGTGTCTACCTTTTCTTTTAGTTGTTCAACACCTTCCTCTGCTATCATCATCCTTTTTCTACCTTCAAAGGTAAAAGGTTTTGTAACAACACCAATTGTTAAAGCACCTATTTCTCTCGCTATTTCTGCTACAATTGGAGATGCACCTGTTCCAGTTCCTTTACCCATTCCAGCAGTTATAAACACAAGATCTGCTCCAAGAAGAGCGTCTTTTATCTCCTCTTTGCTTTCACTGGCAGCTTTTGCTCCAAGTTCAGGATCAGAACCTGCTCCAAGACCTTTAGTCGTTTTTGGTCCAATCTGTACAAGTCTATGTGCTTTTGAGAGTTTGAGCACCTGAACATCGGTGTTTATAGCTATAAACTCCACATTTTTAACATCCCTCTCGATCATTCTATTCACAGCATTGGTGCCTGCTCCACCAACACCCACGACCTTTATTATAGGTTTTGTTTCCTGCCATGGGTCATAAGCATTACCCATAAGTTCCTCCTTTAATCAAATAATCTCTCCATCAAATTAATAAAGCTGTCCATTAAACCTCTCTTTTTTGCCTCCTTCGCCTTCACCATTTTAAAACCACCAATAGTAGATATCATCTCTTGATTGTCCAATTCAAGCTCACTGTTAAACTCGTCCGGCTCTCCCAAGGATGCAGGTAAATCAAAGAACTTTTTGGTAAACTCTTTTATATTCTTAAGTTTAGCACCTTCACCGCATATTACAACTTCCTCAGGGAAGAAGTTAAAGCTAATTCTTTCAGTTCTATTCTCAATGAATTCCAGAATTTCAAGGAAACGCATAGATGCTACTTTCTTTTCTATAGCAATGGGATAATCCTCCGATTTTAAAATTCTTAAATCTAAAAGTTTATCTTTGTGTAGTAATCTTTCTGCCTCTCTCGGGGAGATTTTTAATATATAGGAAAGATCTCTTATAATGTCGCTGATTCCAAGAGGAAGACTATCCACATACCTTGGAGAGTTATCTTTTCCAAATATTATCTGGGTGCTGTTTATATTAAATATAATTATGAAGTTCCTTGAGAAGGATGTCTTTAAACCATAAAAGATAAGAAGAGGCTCAATAAAAAATCCGCTGAGTTTCTTATTGAGGATTCTTTTAATGAGCTTTGGCTTCTTATCATCTATAGCAAAAACAAGGAAGTTTCCAATAAATCTATCTCCCCGTTCATCTATTGGGGTTGAAACCTTTTTTCCATCAATAGAAAAACCCTCTCTAATTATATGAATTACCTCTTTCCCTTTTTTGGTTAGAGAATCTCTAATAAGAGATTCCATACTAGCTACATCCCTCTCTCTAATTTTTCTTCCATTGGTTTTGATAAGTATTTTCTTTTTATGAATGGAAGGAGTATTATTTATGGATACAAATATATCTGTCTCACCAACTTCATCCTCTATTTTTTTTATTGCATCAAGAATCTGTTTTTTAAACAGACCTGCTTCAGTTATTTTACCCTTTTTAAGTTCTGAAGAATAAATTTCTTCTCTTAGAACAATATCTATACCTTCCCCAAGAGCATTCCCTGTTGTAAAAACAATCTTTCCATTTTCTTTTAATTCGATTATTGTTATGCTCTTCTTTTTCATTTCTCTATCACCATCATACTATCAAAGGAGGCATCAATGAAGCCGCTTACTTTCTCCCTATGAATAAGAGTTATTACATTTTCAATCCGTCTTTTTATATTTTTCCTTCCTATTAGTGCTTTAAAACCATTTCCTTCCACGAGAATTTCATCTTTATCAAGGTCAAGGAGAAGTTTAAGATCCTCTCTATTTAATAAATCCTGTATAAGAGGAAAAACGAAAGAAAGTTCCCTTATAGCGTCATAATGTTTTTTAAAATTTTCTCCTTGAGTTTTGATTTCAGGTAGTCCAGAAGTTTCTCCGTTTTTTATAAAATCTCCATTTTTATCAAAAGAAACTATTCCCTTCTCAAGTTTTAAATTTACAAAGGGAATCTTTTTATTAATTTTTTTTCGAATATTCCCAATGGAATTAGCATAGTATATAAAAGCAAATAATAGAACAGAAGCGATTAAAATTAAAGTAAAGTACTTCTTTGCTTTTACCATGGTTCTAACATTTTAAAGGGAAGTCCTTCATCCCTTCCAAGAATTAAAACCTCAGGTTTTAATTCAATTCCAAATTTAAACAGGACCCTTTTTCTTACAAGTTCCATGAGTTTAACGATGTCATTAAATGTAGCGTTCCCTCTGTTTACTATGAAATTAGCGTGTTTTGTAGAGACTTCTGCTCCTCCGACTCTCAAACCCTTACATCCTGCTCTTTCTATTAACCACCCAGCCTGTTTTTCTTGGGGGTTTTTGAAGATACATCCAGCGTTCGGATACGAATAGGGTTGTGTTTTTTTTCTCTTCTCAAAGTTTCTCTTGAGGCTCTCGTTAATCAAGTCTTTCTTGAATTTTTTGAGCTCCATAACTGCCTCAAGAATTACCAGTTTCTTCTCCATTATTTTGGAAGACCTATAGGAAAAGCCCAGTTCTTCTTTTGATACCACTTTAATCCTTCCATTTTTATCCATAACCTTTATTTCTCTAAGAATTTGAGATATGGAAAAACCGTTTGTTCCTGCATTCATGGTTATTGCTCCCCCAAGGGTACCTGGGATTCCAAGGAGAGACTCCATTCCTGAAAGTTCCTGACCTACAGTATAGGAGATAAGTTTTGATAAAAGTACACCGCTTTCAGATTTAAGAACAGAGTTTTTTAGATTAAACTTGTTAAAGTTTACTCTCGAGATTCTTATTATTATTCCTCTAACACCTTCATCTGACACAAGAAGATTTGATCCATTCCCAATTATGTAAAGGGGAATGCCCTTGTCTCTTGCTATTGATAGTGTAATTCTTATATCTTCTTCATCCTGCGGTATTACCAGGAAGTCAACCTTACCACCAACTTTAAATGTAGTAAAATTCTTTAATTCAGCATCTCTTATAATCTTACCTTTAACAAATTTCAAAAGAGTATCCTCACTTAATTTCACCTAAAAACTCCTTGGCAAGATTTTTGATTCTCCCTGGGCCCATAAATATAATAACATCATCTTTCTTAATTAAGTTTACCAGATTTTTTATAACATTTTCCGATTCAAGGTAATATATTTTCTTATCTGGATAAAAACGTTTTGTCTCAATATAGATTTTTCCTGTGTTTATACCAGCAATTTCTCTTTCATCTGCTGGATCCAGGGGGAGAAGAAAAATAATGTCTGCTTCCTTAATACTCTCTGCGTATTCTTTAAAGAGTAGAGCTACCCTTGAATATCTATGTGGCTCGAGCACAAGAATTATTCTTCTATCTTTAAAGACCTCCTTTACGGTTTTTAGAGTAACTTCTATCTCTGTGGGATGATCTGCATGGTCATCTATAACGGTGAATTTTTCATTATAGAGAATCTCAAATCTTCTTTTTGTTCCTTTAAACTTTGAAAGAGAGAAGAGTATTTCTTCTGGTTGGAGGTTTAACTGGTATCCCACAAGAAAGGAGGCCATCGCATTAAGAATGTTTTTCTCTCCGGGTATTTTTAACTCCAGTCTTCCAATATTTTTTCCATTTAAAAAGATGTCACAGGATGTCTTTAACCCGTTAATTTCAATATTTTTGGCAAGTAAAGTGGCATTTTTATCCTTTAGGGAAAAGGATAGAACCTCTGTTTTTGTGGTTTTTGAATATTCTTTTAGAAAATCATCATCCAGGCATAGTATAACCTTATGGGAGGAGCTACTCTCTATGAATTTTTTAAAGGCATCCTTTAAAAGGGAAAAGTCACCTTTATAAGGTCCATCTATGCTTAAGTGATCTCTATCAACATTCAGAACAACGGGGATATACGGAATTATCTTTAAAAAAGATAGATCATGCTCGTCTGTTTCGAGAACCAGATATTTATCCTTTCCAAAATGACTCCCAAAAGGGATATCTTCGCTTTCTCCGCCTATATAGAAAGATGCATCTATTTTGTTATCAACAAGCATTTTTGAGATCATGGCTGTGGTTGTGGTTTTACCATGAGTACCTGAAATTCCTATTATATTTTTTTCTCTAAACATAAGAATTATCATATCCATTCTGTGAAAAAGTGGAATTCCCCTTTTTCTTGCTTCTATCATTTCAACGTTAGATTCAGGTATTGCCGAAGAGAATACCACTAAATCGGCATTGTTCATATTAGAAGGCGAATGTCCTATATATATCTTTACTCCTTTGTTTTCCAGTTCCTTACTTTTTGAAAAGGATTTTATATCAGAACCGCTAACCTGGTATCCTGCCTCTACCAAAATATTTGCAAGTGATGTCATTCCTGCTCCCCCTATGCCTATTAGATGTATGTTTTTCACATTAAGCATTTTTCATCTCCTTATTCAATATCACTCTCCAGTCCGGTATGTTGAAAGATTTAAGATTCTTTATAAACTCCTCTTTTTTATCAAGAAGGTAAGATATGGAATTTATAAACGACTGTATATCCTCTTCTTCGACCACATATCCTCCGCCCAATTCTTTAAAAAATAATGCATTTTTAAACTGGTGGAGATTTCCTTTTATTGGAATTATTATGGCAGGTTTTCTTGCATTTATCAATTCCCATATGGTGGAAGCACCACCTCTGGCTATTACAAAGTCTGATATTTTGTAAAAAGAAGGCATATCGTATATGTATTCCTTTAAAACATGAGGAAAGGCATATTTAAAAGTGAGTTCCACATTTCCTTTTATAATTATTCCCTGAAGCCCCATCTTTTGAATTTCTTTTTCTACTTCTTTAAGCATTTTGAGTAACACATGTGAGCCCTGACTTCCTCCAAAGGCTAAAAAGACAGGCTTCTTTTTATCTAATTCCATCTCTCTTAATAGTTTACTACAGTCTGATTCAATATCAATTTCTCTTACAGGTAGACCTGTGAAAACAGTTTTCCCATTTTTAATGTATTTTTTTGTTTCAGGGAAAGAAATAAAAACCTTCTTTGCGTATTTTGCAAAGATTTTTGTAACCTTTCCCGGTATTGTATTTTGTTCATGAAGATAGATTGGAATCCCAAGAAGTTTAGCCCAGAAAAGTATGGGAAATGCAGTGTAGCTTCCTGTCCCCACGACTCTATCTGGTTTGAATCCCTTTATTACACTAAATGCTGTAAATAAAGAGAGAAGTATTGAAGGGTAGTGAAAAAAACGATTTGATGGAGGAACAAGTGGGAGGACCCTGTAGTTTACATTCATGCTTTTCACTATTCTTAGTTCCGTCTTTCTTTTACCCACAGTGAATAACACCTTTTCTCCCATCCTTTCGAGTTCTTTTCCAATGAGAATGGCAGGGTATAGATGTCCACCGGTGCCACCTGACGCAATAATTACTCTCATGAAATTCCTCTTGATGCATTTATAAGCAGTCCCACCTCTATTCCATTTATCAGTAGTGCAGTACCTCCGTAGCTTAAGAAAGGAAACGGAAGACCTGTTACTGGAAGAAGTCCTATATTTACCCCTATAACTATAAAGGATTGCAAAACTATGTGGGTAGTGATTCCAAAGGATAGAAATTTGATAAAGGGATCCTTTGTTTTTACTGACACCCTGTAACCCCTTATAAGAATACCCAGTATGAGGATTACAATTATTAATCCCCCTATGAAACCTGACTCTTCACATATAAGTGAAAATATAAAATCCTTGGATACATAAGGAATATAATCAAATTTCTGTTTTCCCATCATATACCCTCTTCCAAAGAGATTTCCTGAACCTATAGCTATAAGTGATTGTGCAATTTGATAGCTTTTATCTGTATTGTATTTAAATGGTTGAAGAGTATATATTATTCTTTCCCACCAGGCTTTGTTTAGTTTAATTATAATAGGGAATAGTAATGAAACACTTAAGGGGACAAGAAAGTGTTTTTTATTCCATGTTCCTATATAAAGCATGGACAGTAATAGTAGATAAGTTAATGCACCTGTGCTAAGGTCTTTTTCAAAAACTATTAGAAGTATTCCTATCCCGGAGTAAAGTATTAAAGGGAAAAGATATCGCCATTTTTTCCATAGAAGGTATTCACTGGATAGCACATACGAGGCATAAATTATTAAAGCAAGTTTAAATAGTTCTGAGGGCTGAAAGGAGTAACCCCCTACAATGATCCATCTTCTGTAATCACTTCTTAAGGAAAAACCAGGTATATAGACAAGAACAAGTAGTAGAAGGGAAATTAAAAATAGTGGTTTTGCAAATTTCTTTACGGTTTTTAATGGAACTATGATAAAGAGAATCATAGCGAATATTGATATTGCTACATGGATGGAATATTTCTTAAAGGAAGTGAATTCTCCATATTTTAGAAAATCCACAGATGAGGCAGAGAATTGCCAGAGGAGTCCGAATATGTAAATTGCAAGTATCATCAGAATTAAAACAAGGTCAGGATTTTTTCTCACTCATCTCCTCCACGATTTTTACAAATTTCTCTCCTCTGTCCTCGAAGTCCACAAACATGTCAAAACTTGCACAGGCTGGAGATAGAAGGAAGAAGTCTCCCTTTTCACCTATATTAAGTGCCACTTCAACAGCTTCTTTCAAGTCTTTTACATTTTCGTAAGATTTAAATCCTATCTCTTTAAATATCTTTTCAAATTCAGGAGCAGTTTCTCCCATTAAAAGAATATACTTTACTCTATCTACAGCAAAATTTACAAGTTTGTGAAAATCTGTCTTTTTGCTGCTGCCACCAAGTAGGAGTATGATTCTTCCCTTTGGGAAAGCTGAAAGTGCTGCTATTGTTGATTCAGGCTTTGTGGATTTTGAGTCATTTATAAAAGTTATACCTTTTATCTTTCCAGCATACTGGAGTCTATGTTCAAGTCCTTTGAAATCCTTAAGTGTTTCTCTTATGGAATCAACCTTTGCACCCATAATAAAAGCTCCAAGAGATGCTCCCAGTATATTTCTTATATTAAATTCCCCTTTTAGTAGTATCTCTCTGGAATCGATTATTTCTTTCTTTATATTGTCAAATTGAATTATAAGTTTTCCATTCGTTAGATATGCTCCAGCCACCTTCTTTTTTGTTGAAAAGAAAAGAGCTCTTGAATTTACACTACTGGAGAGGTCTCTCACAGTCTTATCATCATAGTTTAGTATTGCATAATCTTTATCTGTTTGATTTATAAAGATTCTCTTCTTTACTTCAAGATACTCATCCATTGTGGAGTATCGATTCAAATGATCCTCGTGGAAACTTACAAATATTACCACATGGGGTTTAAATCTTTTTATTGTTTCAAGTTGGAAACAGGAGACCTCAAGTACAAATATTCCATCCCTCTCATCAATTACAATTTTAGAGAGTGGTATTCCAATATTACCACCAATAGTCACCGGTAGACCAGAATTTTTAAGAAATAGATATGTAAGAGTTGTGGTTGTGCTTTTTCCAGATGTGCCGGTTATAGCAATAACTTCTCCCCTTATAAATCTGAATCCAAATTCAAGTTCACCAATTATCTCTATCCCTTTCTCTCTTGCTTCTTTCAAAACCGGAATGTTTAGGGGGACTCCAGGACTTAAGACTATAAGATCTGAGTTTAAGATTCTTTTAGAATTCTTTCCAAACTCATACTCAATTCCTTCTTTCTTTAGGTTTTCTATTAAGTCTTCAAATTTTTCCTCGTTTCCCTTTTCACTTAAAAAGACCTTTGCTCCTTCTCTTTTTGCAAGGAGTGCAGCGTAAAAACCAGAAAACTTGGTAGAGCCTATGCCGATAACTGAAACTCTTTTATTTAAAAGCTCCATCTAACTACCTCCAATTAAAAGAAAAGATACAATCAATAGGAGAAACTGGATAACCCAGAATCTAAAGGTAACTTTTTCTTCAGGTATTCCCATAAGTTCAAAGTGATGATGTATAGGTGCCATTCGAAATACCCTTTTACCTATCCCATACTTTCTCTTTGTCCATTTAAAATATGATACCTGTATTATTACTGAAAGAGTTTCTGTTATAAATATAAACATTAAGATTGGAAGGAATAGCTCTACTCTCAATATGATAGAGACTCCAATGAATATAGATCCCAGTATCATTGAGCCTGTATCTCCCATAAATATCTGTGCAGGATGAAAGTTATACCATAAAAATGCAATAAGAGTTCCCGAAAGAACAATAAGAATAATGAATAATGGTTCTTTTTCTGAGAAGAATATAAGGAAAAAAGGCAGAAGAATTAAAGACAATCCTCCCAGAAGTCCATCAAGGCCATCAGTAAGATTGAAGCTATTAATTCCACCAACTATGACAAAGAGAAGAAAAGGGATGAAGAGATAACTTAAATCTATATATGAAAGAGAAAAAGGTATAAGAAGCCTTGTTCCTACGCTTTTTTGTATGTAGAGTATAAAGGGTATTGCAAATAGGATTTGAAATAAAAGTTTCCATCTTGCCAGAAGACCTGTAGAGTTTCTTTTGGTCATTTTTAAAATATCATCTACAAAGCCTATACTTCCCTCTAATAGTACAAATATAAACAGGTTATTAACCAGTGGATTCTTTTTAATGAACAGATATGAAAGGAAAGGTATTAGTAAAAATAATATACCTCCCATAGTGGGTGTTCCTGTTTTTAACAGGTGTTCTTTTGGTCCTTCCTCTCTAACTATTTGACCTTTTCCTCTTCTCTTCTGAATTTTTATAATGATAGGGTATAAAAATAGAGAAATTAGAAACGAGAGAAAGAAGAAAACTGAAGTTAGCATAAAATTTCCTCCATACGCATCCCTCTGGAACCTTTTATTGCCACTATATCTCCCTCTTTAATAATTCCTAAGAGAAATTTTCTTAAATTGTCTTTTGAGTTGAAGTGTTTACTAGTCAGTCCTTTCTTTTCCACTTCCTCAGAGATATATCTTGATAGATTTCCAAATGTCAAAACTAAATCATCTTCCTTTAAGGTTATAAATTTCCCGATTTCTCTGTGAAGCACCTCTTCCTTTTCACCTAACTCCAGCATATCACCCAGAACATATATAACTCTCCTTCCACCTCTTACTCTATCAATGCTTGATATTAGCTCCCTTACAGATGATGGATTGGAGTTGTAATAGTCTTTAATAAAGATAACTCCATTTTTCTTTTCAACTTCCATTCTTCCCCACAGAGGAGAGAAATTTCCAAGGCTCTCCTTTATCCTCTCTATGGATATCCCAAATTCCAGCCCAACAGAGATTGCGGCAAGAGATGAATAAATAAATGGATACCCAAAAGTCCTGAGTTTAAATTCTTCCCCTTCACACCTAAATTTAGTTCCATCTATATTCATTTCTATATCACTTGCCTTTATGCTTCCATTTTTTATTCCATAGGTTACAACTCTTATCTTTCTTATATCCTTCATTTTCAATACATTTGGATCATCTGCATTGAGAAACAAAGCTCCATTCTCTGGAAGAGATAAAACAAGCTTACTCTTTGCTTTAAAAACACCCTCAAGGTCTTTATGAAACTCTGTATGTGAGTATCCTATGTTTGTTACAACTCCTATATCAGGTCTGATCATCTTTAGAATTTCCTCTATCTCTTCAGAAGTTTGAGCAGAAATTTCAGATACAAAGATTTTTTCATTGCTGTACTCAAATATGGATATAGGAATGCCAATTTCTGTGTTATAATTTCCCACTGTTTTCAATGTTTTAATTGTGGAGGAAAGAATGCTAAAAATCATCTCTTTGGTGGTGGTTTTCCCTGCACTTCCGGTAATCCCAATAACATTATCAACCCTGTCTCTTACAAATGCGCCAAGCTTTTTTAAGGAAGAGAGTGTATCTTTAACCTCTATTATAAAAAACTTCTTAAGTTCTTTTACTTTTTTTTCCACCACTGCGCCCAGGGACCCATGAATTTTTGCATCCTCTATATATAGATGACCATCAGTTCTTTTTCCTTTAAGAGCAAAAAATAGAGAATCTCTATTACAGAGTTTAGAATTTACGCATATATGCCTAATCATTGCATCCTTTCCGTGAAAGTTCCCATCTATTATCCTTGCTATCTCAGTTCCTCTTAATTCCATGAATTATCTCCTTTGCAGTCTCTATATCAGAATATTTTACCCTATTTCCACGAATAAGCATAAAACTTTCATCCCCTCTTCCAAGAATGAAGAGTCCATCAGAGCTATTTGTAAGCTTTACCCCATAGTTAATTGCCTCTCTTCTGTCTTCAATAAATTTAAAGGGGATATCATGTCTTTTAAGAAGTTTCATAAAATCTCTATTACACATAAAGGGAGTTTTTGTCTTTGTATCGTCTGAGGTCACTATAACAAAGTCAAATAGTTTCCTTACTATAGTAAAGATTTTTATAGTTTCTCTTATGTCCTCTTCTTCAAAAAATGAAAACACAAGAATTCTTCTCCTAACAAGAGGGAAAAGGTCCATAATTTTTTCAAAGCAGAGAGGAGTATTACATTTGTCTACCACTATCAAAGGATTTTTAGAAAGTACTTCCCATCTACCAGGTGGTCTTTTTATGTCTTTAACCTTTTCCACAAAAGAGGTGGTATCATTGTAAAATATTTTTAAAAAGGAGAGAGCAGGAAGAGCTATGTCAATATCACCCTCTTTATTTAGCTTTACATCTATTTTCTCTCCCATAAGATTTAATTTGAATAAAAACCCATCATCTAAAACTTTCTTCTCTTCAACAAAAAAATGGGTCTTTGTTCTTTTAGAATAAAAAAAGAGATTCCCCCTTCTCTTTTCCTTAAAAAATGAATGGTAGGGGTCATCAAGGTTTAAAACAAATGGTCCTCTGGTAAGTTCCAGAAGATGAATTTTAGATTTAAGATAATCAAGTATAGTTTTATGGATCATTAAATCTGTCTCTTATACACATCTGACGCTGCCGACGAAGGCTTAGGTGTAGATCTCGGTGGTCGCCGTATCAT
>CBFDTJ010000020.1:0-21377 GCA_965612865.1 uncultured bacterium | reverse complement strand
AATGATACGGCGACCACCGAGATCTACACCTAAGCCTTCGTCGGCAGCGTCAGATGTGTATAAGAGACAGATATTTTAAGTAAAGCACATAAAGCAGTATAAGAAGTACAAAGGAGATTATAAGAACAACAAAGAGCATTTATTTCTCCTTTTCTTTTATGATTTCACCCACAACGCTTATAGCTATCTCTTCTGGTGTTTTTGCCTTTATTGGAACTCCTAAGGGTGCATGAATAGCATTGATTCTTTCTTCTAAAATTCCATCTTTTCTAAGCCATTCCTTTATTTTTTCAGTTTTTCCTCTGCTTGCAAGCATCCCAATAAAATATGGTATTTTATCTCTTTTGAGTATCTCTTTCAAAATTTTGTAATCCATTTCATGAGATCTTGTAACTAAAATTACAAAATCTCTTCCTTTAATTTCAAAGGAGGATGCAAAATGTATCGGATCTTCTTTTATAACTTCTGCTTTTGGAAATCTCTCCTTTGTTGCAAATTCCTCTCTATCTTCAACAACCATAATATTAAAAGGCAGTAAGGATAGCACATTATATATGGCAAGTCCCACATGACCACCGCCGAATATTATTACTCTGTCCATAACACCTATAACATCGACAAATGCTACTACACTTCCCCCACATGTCATTCCTATATCTTTTAATTGAGTTTTATATACAAGTGTTTTTTGAGACTCAATTGCCTTTAATGCTTTTTTAATTAAAATATTTTCTAAGCTACCTCCCCCAACAGTTCCAATGGATTCGCCGTCCCTTGTAACAAGCATTTTAAATCCTGGTTTTCCCGGAGCAGAACCCTCTGCTTCAATTATTGTTACAATGGAAAAAACTTCTCCTCTTTTGAGGAGTTCATTTGCCTTTTCAAATATTTCCTTATCATGCATTGTGTCTCTCCTTTTCCCTTAAATAATCATCATATGTATCCATATCTCTTACAACGTCTGCATCTTCTGTTTCAAGGTCAAGGACCATGTTTTTATTTCTTTCATCATAGATTATTTTCCTCAATCCCTCTTTTCTTGGAGAGAGGGAAAGAATTTTTTCTTTAAGAGAGAGGCTCACAAAGGTTGGATGTCCTCTCTCACCATGATAAGAGGCAACAATTATTGGATAGTCTCCCATCTTCGCTCTTTCAATCACCTTCTCCACAGTCTCTTTCTTTACAAAGGGCTGATCTCCAAGAAATAGAAGGAAACCGGAGAAATCATCCGGGATTTTTTTAAGGGCTTCCTGAATTGAAGAAAGCATTCCCTCCTTGTATCTATTGTTTATAACTATCTTAGTTTTCTCTGAAAGGTGTTTTCTAATTCCCTCAAGTACTTCTTCGCTCCTGTGACCAAGAACTATATAAATTTTTTCAAGAGATGTTTCCTTTAATGTATCAATTATTGTTCCAAGAACTGTGGAGTTTTTCCATGGAAGGAGCTGCTTAAGTCTCCCCATCCTTCTTCCTTCACCTGCTGCTATTACAACTCCTGCCAATTTCATAATTCACCACCTTTACCAAAACTACAAAATGGAAAATCACAATTCTCACAATTCATACACAACCCGCCATTTGCAAGTTCTATTACCTTCTCCCTTGTTATTCTCTCTCCAGTAAGAATCCTTGGCAAGAATACATCAAAAGAGGTTATTCTATTGGTTAAAGCACCTCCTGGTATTCCAATTATTGGAACATCATTTCTATACGCAATGGTAAGCATTGCTGCTGGAGACATTGGAACACCTCTAACAGCTATCTTTCCAACATCTGATATTGCCCTTACCGTAAAATCATCTGGTGACATACCACCAGTTACAATGATAAGTTCTCTACCAAGAGAAATTTCTTCAAGGATTGCATCCTCTATCTCACCAACTTCATCTTTAACAATAAGTTGCTCACACATGCAAACTCCATAATTTTCCAATTTCTCTCTAATTAGTGGGCCAAAGGCATCCTTTACTCTTCCTGAAACTATCTCATTACCTACAGTGACAACACCAGCAGTTTTAATCTTATATGGAATGATATCCATTATTGGACCACCAAGGATTAGATCCTCAAACCTTTTGAGTTTTTCTTCTTTTATAAACAGAGGGGCAATCTTTATCTTTGTAAGCCTCATCCCTTTCTTTACTGGTGTGTTTGATGGAATTGTTGCTATAACAATTTCTTCTATTGTGAGTCCCTGTTTCAATAATTTGACTTTAACCTTAAACAGTCCATCTATCTTTGAGTATCCCTCAATCCATGCTTCTCCAGGTTTTTTTAATTCAATGTTTTCTCCAGTTGATCTCTCTGCAATGAATGAGGCTGCATCATCCTCATGAGTTTCATCTTCATCAAGGGATAGGATCATAACCTTTTCTTTTCCTATTTTTAGTAAAAGAGGTATGTCTTCCTTTTTAATTCTATGTCCCTTTCTTAGAATAGCTCCCTTTGATTTGAAAGGAACAATACCTGTCAAATCATGAGCAAGAATAAGCCCTTCAGAATCTTCAACCTTTACCCATTCTATCTTTGCCATAAGATAATTATAACATTATCTTATATAGATGGGATTTGAGTATATCCATGGGTTAAAATGGAGTCTGTGAAATCTATCTGTTTCAATCCTATAGACCCCAGGTTCTATAACTTTATAAGAGATTTCTCTTCCGAAAACTTCCTTTATCTTCTTCCCATCCTTTATAATTCTAATTTTTGCCTTGAGAGGTGTTTTTGCAAATAGTTTAATCCCCTCTCTAAATTCCAGTTCATCTCCCATTATATAATTTTTATCTTCTACTTCTGCCCAGAATATGAATCCCTTTCCCAATCCTAAATAGTTGTGAGATACATAAACATGCCCCTTTCTCATGGCTTCGTATATACATTGAGGAGATATTTTATCTTCACACAGAACATGGGTTCTTATTGAATTAAAGTAGTATATAAATGGAAATGTCTCTATTTTTTTCTTTCCAAATCTGAAATAAACAAAATGTGCGTCCACTGTACCTATGCCTACAGTTTTTCTTTTAAGCGTCAACTCATCCCATTTCCTGATAGTGTCTTCATTGGGTCTATCTCTGTCAAGCCCGGGAAAGAAATAAAAAATAACCATAAGTAGAGGGGTCATCCTTTCGCCACCATCACATGTGTAATTGAAAATTGACATTCCGGTGAAGTCCTTTACGTTCCAATCAAGCCACTTCATCTTTACTCTATGTTTGATGTACTTATTTCCATTAAAAAATGGATGTTCGATAAAGGATAATCCTCCTTGTTTGTTTACTTCATCTATCATTTTCTGAGGATTTCTTGCGGGGGGTATAAATTTGTTAATATCAAAGGCAAGAAGATGATTTCCTTCCTCTGGAGTTATCTCCTCGCCAACAAGGAATAGAATACCATCATGAAATCCCTCAAAGTATTTTGCCTCTATTGAATTATGATCAGTTATTATTACAAAATCAACATTAAATCTCTTTGCATAAGAAACGAGAGATTCTGGGGGAAGTTCGCTGTCCCCTGAGAAAGTTGTATGCACATGAACAACACCAGAATAATCGTAAAAATTTTTCACCATTTTTGATTATACTACATCTTTCGTTTGCAGAAAAAATGCAACTCTGAGTGCCAGGCACCTGGAGTTGCAAGATTATTAATTTTCTTTTTTAAGATTTTTAGAATATCTACTAACTTTCTTTAAATTAATAATGAACCTATCTGATAGATTAAAACTGCTACACCCCATCCAACGATTAGACTATAGATGACAGAGAATGCAGTCCATTTCCAACTGTTAGTTTCTCTGAAAATAACACCGATTGAGGCTATACATGGAATATATAAAAGGCTCATTACCATAAATGAGTATGCTGAAAGTGGAGTGAATATTTTTGAGAGTGCTATAGGGAGATTCTCTTCTCCACCAAAAAGAGTTCCAAAAGTTCCAACAACAACTTCTTTTGCTATTATTCCAAAAAATAGCGCAACCGCTGCCTGCCAGAATGGAAATCCTGCTGGTTTGAGTAAAGGAGCAAAAACTTTTCCTAATCTTCCAATGAGTGTTGCTTCACTTGCATATTCAGCAGACATAGGAATGCTTGCAAGAAGCCATATAACGATAACACCAGCAAAGATTATTGTTCCCGCTTTCTTTAAAAATTCTCTACCTCTCTCCCATGTATGGATTGAGACAACCTTTAAACTAGGGAGTCTATAAGGTGGAAGTTCCATTACAAGGGGGCTTACTGGTCCTTTAAGTTTCGGTATTGCGGTTCTAAACAATTTTGCAGATAAAATTGCGATTAAAATCCCAAGTGCATAGAGAGAAAAAACTATAAGTCCTTGATTCTTTTCAAAGAAAATTCCTGTGAAAAGTATGTAAACTGGAAGCCTTGCTGAACATGAAATGAAGGGATTTATCAGTATTGTAAGAAGTCTATCTCTTTCATCTGAAATGGTTCTTGTTGACATAATTGCTGGAATATTACAACCAAATCCAAGTATCATCGGGATAAAGGATTTTCCCGGAAGACCAATTGCATGCATTGCTTTATCCATAATAAAAGCTGCTCTTGCCATATATCCCACATCTTCAAGGAAGGAGAGGAAGAGGAACATAATCATGATGTTTGGTAGAAATACAAGAACAGCACCTACTCCGCTTATAATTCCATTTCCAACAAGAGAGGCTAACCAATTGGGAGCACCAGTTGATAAAAGCCAGGCAGAGGAAGATTCAGCAAGCCAACCAAAAAAGGTATCAATGTAGTCTGCAAAGAAGCCTCCAATTGTGAAGGTGAGCTGGAATGTAAGCCACATCATAAACGCAAAAATTGGTATCCCAAACCATCTATTTGTTACAACCTTATCTATCTTATCTGAAACAGTGAGTTTTTCCTCTATTGTAGTAAGTTTTTTTACACATTGATGGACAATTCCCTCTATGAATCCATATCTTTTTTCTATTATCTCTGTTTCTATATCAAATCCGAATTCCTTTTCAAGTCTTGAAGATTCCTGAAGTGCCGTTTTAACTACATTTTCATATCCTGCTTTCTTAACCTCTTCAATTATCCCGCTATCTCCTTCAAGTAGTTTCAAACTAAGAAATCTCTTTGGATAGGGGGAGACTATGCCATCAAGTTGTTCTTCAATCTTTCTTATAACCTCTTCTATTTCTTTCCCATAGTTAATTTTTACTGAATTCCCTTTTCTATCTTTCGCTTTAACTATAGCTTCTTTTAGTTTATCCAATCCTGTCCCCTTTATTCCAGAGGTCATTACAGCTGGAATCCCTAACAACTCTTCAATCCTTTTAGTATCAATTTTAATTTTTCTTTGTTCAATAATATCTGCCATATTTAAATCAAGAACGACATTTGCCCCAAGTTCAAGGAGAGATATTAAGAGATAAAGGTTTCTCTCAAGATTTGTTGAGTCCACAACACAAACTACAACATCTGGCTTTTCCTTTACAATGTAATCTCTTGCAATTCTTTCATCAATGGAGTATGCTGTAAGACTATAAGTTCCTGGGAGATCTGTTGCGATTATGTTGTATCCATTATATTCAAATTTCCCCTCTTTTTTTTCTACAGTTACACCAGGCCAGTTTCCCACATGAGCATGTCCCCCTGTAAGGGCATTAAAAATAGTTGATTTCCCAGAATTTGGGTTACCAGCCAATGCAACCCTAATTGTTTTTAATTTTTCAATTGTCTTCATGGTATCTCCTCCTTTGTTTTTAAAGGTTTAACTATGATTTTCATTGCCATACCTCTTCCTATGCCAATCCTTGTAGAATTTATTGCAAGTATTATTGGACCAAATCCCTGATTTGATACAATGGATAATTTTACCCCTGGATATATTCCCATTTCAGAAAGTCTTCTAATAAAGCCTCTTCCACCTCTTAACTCAGCTACCTCAAATTCTTCACCAGGTCTACCAAATGCTAACGCCATCATATCTTCTCAACCACTATTTTTTCTGCCTCCTCTCTCCTTAGAGAGAGGTGATAGCCAAGTATTAAAATATCTATTGGATCACCCAATGGTGCAACCTTCTCCACTTTAACAACTGTCCCGGGTACTGCACCCATATCAAGAAGCTTTGTCTTTAAAGCACCAATTCCACTCTTAATTCTTAAAATCCTTCCCTCTTCTCCAACCTTTAACTCACTTAGATTTCTTTCCATTGTTTTCTTACCTCCTTTTTTACATTCTGTTTCAGGGAATTTTCCAGTCTTTACAAAATATCTAAAGTGTTCAAGCCATCTTGGTTTATCACTTACAGGACTTTTTTCCACAAACTCAATAAACTTTGTAAGAAGGTCTATAGTTTGTTTGTTGAGGTCATGTTCCATTTTATGTGCATCCCTTTCTGCTATCTCTCGCTCTATTCCAAGGATTTCATGTAAAAATTTGTATATTGTTTTATGCCTTTCGTAAACTCTTTTTGCCTCTTTAATTCCCGCCTCGGTTAGAGCCACATAACCATATTTTTCATGGTTTATAAGAGCTCTTTTTGATAATTCTTTCAATGCACTTACCACAGATGGGAGCTTTACATGTCTTCTTTTGGCAATATCTTTTATTCTTACAATCCCCTTTTCCTTACTCAATATAAAAATCTCAAGTAGATAGTCCTCAAGGCTTTCAGTTAATGAATATTCCATTTTTACCTCCCTTTGTGTTACAAAGTTTTCTTAAAATACAATTTTCACATGAGGAATTAAACTTTATTCTGGGATTCATATATATTAGTTTCCCTTTCAAGCTTAAAAATTTTAGAGCCTTTATAACCTCACCTCTCTTAAAGCCTGTCTTTTTTACAATTTCTTTCACGCTGATAACTTTACTTCTCTTCACCACTGCAAGCACTATCTCATACATCCTATCCTCCAGTTAGATTAATCTAATAAAGTTAGTCTAACCTAATTATAAATAAGAAATGAATTTTGTCAAGAGATTGTCTTATGCGTGTTAGTAATTTATGTTAAAATAAAAAGGAAAATAAAGCTTTTATGAGGAGGAGAAAATGATTGAGAAAATAAATGATTATTGGAAGGCGTGCTGTTATCTTGCAGCAGGGATGATATACCTTAAGGACAATCCTCTGCTTAAAGAACCTCTTAAGAAAGAACACATAAAGAATAGATTGCTTGGTCATTGGGGTTCAAGCCCCGGTCTTTCCTTTATCTATGTTCACTCTAACAGGATTATAAATAAATACGATATTAACGCAATATTTATAGCAGGTCCAGGACATGGAGCTCCTGGTGTAATTGCTCCAATATATCTTGAAGGAACTTTAAGCGAGTGCTATTCACAATTTACCAAGGATGAAGAAGGGATGAGGAATCTCTTTAAGTCCTTCTCATTTCCCGGTGGTTTTGGTAGTCACTGCACACCTGAAATTCCCGGATCAATTCAAGAGGGGGGAGAGCTTGGGTATGCCTTATCTCACGCCTTTGGTGCAGTTTTTGACAACAAAGATTTAATTGCCATAACTGTTGTTGGAGATGGAGAGGCTGAAACAGGTCCTCTTGCTACATCATGGCACTCAAATAAGTTTTTAAATCCTGTTAGAGATGGTGCAGTCTTACCAGTTCTACATCTAAATGGATACAAGATAAACAATCCAACAGTTCTTTCAAGAATTAGTAACGAGGAGCTTATTTCTCTTTTTACAGGTTATGGTTATGATGTGAGAGTTGTTGAAGGAGAGGAACCGATGGAAGTTCATGAAGAGATGACAAAGGCTATGGATTATTCCATGGAGAAAATCCTTTCTATATGGGAAAAATCAAGGAAGAGTGGAAAGGTGAAAAGACCACACTGGCCCATGATAATTCTAAGGACACCCAAGGGATGGACTGCACCAAGAAAGATAAATAACCATTTTGTTGAGGGATACTGGAGGGCGCACCAGGTTCCTCTTAAAGACGCAAAGGAAAATTCAGAGAGTTTGAAGATTCTTGAAGAATGGCTTAGAAGTTATGAACCAGAGAAACTTTTTGATAAAAAAGGTAAGCTTAGAGAGGATCTCAAAGCTCTTGCTCCAAAGGGAGAGAAGAGGATGAGTAAAAATCCTCATACAAATTCTGGTCTTGTAAGAAGGGATTTAAAGCTTCCACATCCAAAGGATTTCTCAGTTGATGTTAGAGAAAGGGTAAAAACACAGGTTGAAAACACAAGACTTCTGGGAAGATTCTTGAGGGAGGTTATAAATTTAAATCCAAATAACTTTAGAGTTTTTGGACCAGACGAAACAAAATCCAATAGGCTTGATGATACTTTTGTGAAAGGAAAGGCATGGATGGCAAAGACCTTACCAGAAGATAAAGATGAAGGATTTCTCTCCCCTTTCGGTCGTGTTATGGAGTATCTCTCTGAGCATACCATTGAAGGATGGCTCGAAGGGTATCTTCTCACAGGAAGACATGGGATATTAAATACTTATGAGGGGTTCTCGCCTATAATTTCATCAATGGTCAGTCAGTTTGGAAAATGGGTTGACATATCAACTGATGTTCACTGGAGAATCCCAATCTCATCTTTAAACCTGCTTCTAACCTCCGTTGTTTGGAGGCAGGACCACAATGGTTTTACTCACCAGGACCCTGGATTTATAACCTCAATCGTGGATAAATGGCCCAATGTTGTTAGAGTTTACTTTCCTCCAGATGCCAATTCACTTCTCTGGACTATATGGCACTCTCTCCAAACAACAGACAGGATAAACATAATTGTTATAGATAAGCAGTATCATCCTCAATATCTATCCATTGACGAAGCCTTTAAACACGCAACCAAGGGTATAGGAATATGGGAATTTGCAAGCACCTATCCAGAGGAAGAGCCAGATGTAGTAATTGCAGGTTGTGGAGACATTCCAACAAAGGAAGCTATAGCGGCAGTGGGTATCTTGAAGAGAGAATTTGAAGATTTAAAAATTAGATTTGTGAATGTTCTTAATCTATTCACACTAACCCCAAATTCAGAGCATCCAGATGGATTAAGCGATAGAGAATTTGATTCCTACTTTACAAGGAATGAACCAATTATATTTAATTTTCATGGTTATCCATGGCTTATTCACAGACTAACATACAGAAGGACAAACCATGAGAATCTTCATGTGAGGGGATACAGAGAGAACAGAAAGATCGGAATTGACTCAAGTTATCTTACAACATTCCTTAAGGGAAGAGGTGGAATAACAACTCCCATGCAACTTGCCATAATGAATCAGATTGATAGATTCAGTATAGCTATGGATGTCATAGAAAGAGTTGAAAAATTAAAGGAGAAGGGTGCATATTTTAAAGATACACTCAAAAATATGCAGATAGATGCTCTTCAATATGCATACGAAAATGGAGTGGATAAGAGAGAGCTAATAGACTTCTCTAATTGGGATTGAATATAAATATCTCTTGAAAGCTCCCTATCCAGATAACCTTCATACCCAGTGACTCCGATACAAATCGAAGAGGAACAAAAGTCCTGTCATCCTTGATAAAAGGTGTAATATCCGGATTTCCTGGATCTATAAGCACTGAATTGCCGTTTACATAAGCGTAATTCTTTCCTATCCACATTTCTATTGTTTTACCATTCAAGATTATAGTGACTTTCCTTTCTTCACCGTCCCATAGAACAGTTCCTCCAAGGCTTTCAGAAACGAATCTAATGGGAACAAAGGTTCTTCCAGATATAATAAATGGCGAAGTATCCATAAAACTTACCTTACCGCCATTCCACATTTCTTTTTTTCCTATAGTTAATTTGAGAACATCCATTTTTTTGAAGTTTATTATGATCTCTGTTCTGGAGATTTCAATATTCAGTGGTTTAAGAAAAGTGCTTATATAAATTTTATTATCCCCTTCTTTAAGTTTCTCTGTTATTTTCATGCTCTTTTCTACAGGTATCCTTTTCTCTTCAATCCCATTATCTATAACCAGGACCATTGGCACAACGGGCTCATTATAGAGATTTATGTTAACACTAACCTCCATTGAATCTGTATCAAATTCAAAAGATGTAGAAAGATCCTTTCCCGGCACCATGTACTTTTCTGGTCTCTTAATCTCTCTTATTTCCACATATACATTAGCTCCAACCCCAAATCTATCCCCACAATATAGGTTTGTTTTAAATCTATCTCCCTCTTTTTTAACCCTCATAATAGTGTTTCCACCTGATATATCTATAGTCTTTCCGTCCAGGATTAAAAACCCCATTCTATCAAATTCCAGAGAAAACTCTGATTCATTCTCTGATACTATTTCACCACTTATTTTTATAAAGGGTAGTTTCTCAAGATAGGTAAAATTTAAAGACAATATTGGTATTAACAAAACGAACACAATTAAATAAATTTTTCTCATAAAATTCCTCCTTTTATTAAATAATACAAATAAGAAACAAATTTGTTTCAAAAAGATATTCTCAGAAGAGAGGGGTTCTTGTATAATTATGTTGTAATCTAAACAGGAAGGAGATTAAAATGAGGGAAAGTAAAAAGAGAAGAAACATAGAATTTTTAATATTTGGAGTGGTTTTCTTTATAATGGGAATATTCCTTGTTAATAAGTCGAACTTTGGTTTATTGTTTATAGTTCTTGGTACAGTTTTTATGTTCCTTCCCCTTGTAGAGAGAGGTGGAGGCCCCTTTGGTATTTAAGATAGTTTATTGACATAATCTTAGAGAGTTTTAAAATAATCATATAACACAACAACGAAAAGGAGGAATAAAATGAAGACTGAGAGCTTTAGAGGAAGGGATTGGATTACTGATCTCGATTATACTAAAGAGGAGCTTGAAACAATTCTTGAGGTGGCTTTTGATCTCAAAAGAAAGAGAGCTGTGGGGGAACCACACAGGCTTCTTGATGGTAAGACCCTTTTCATGATTTTTTATAACCAGTCATTAAGAACGAGAAACTCTTTTGAAGCTGGAATGTTTCAATTGGGAGGGCATGCTCACTTCCTTGACCCAAAAAAGATTTATACCCCTGCACTTCCAGGGAGAGAGATCGCCTACACAACTGAGAGAGTTTCTGATGTTGCAAGGGTTCTCTCAAGGATGGGAGAGGCAATTGCAATCCGTTGCTATGGAGAGCCAGTTGACTGGGTTTATGGAGAAGCGGACAAGATGATAAGGGAATTTGCCAGATGGGCAGATATTCCAGTTATAAATATGGAAGATGATGTCTATCATCCATGTCAAGGTATGGCAGATATTATGACAATGATTGAGAAAAAAGGTCCAGATTTGAGAGGAAAGAAATTTGTCATGAGCTGGGCATACTCACCCTCTCCTGAGAAACCCCTTGCAGTTCCACAGAGCGCTATAACCGTTGCTTCAAAGTTCGGTTTAAACATAACTCTTGCTCATCCAGAGGGATTTGAGCTTGATGATAATATAATAGATGCTGTTAAAGAGAATGTTAGAAAGTATGGTGGAAGCTTTGAGATTGTGAATGATATGAAAGAAGCTTTCAAAGATGCGGATATTGTTTATCCCAAATCATGGACGAGCAAGCATTTTATTCCACCAGAATCTCCTAAGCCAGATTTTACCAAGATAAAGGAACTTTTTGAGAAGAACAAGGATTGGATTTGTGATAAAGAGAAGATGGCCATTGCCAAACCTGATGCAATCTATATGCACTGCCTTCCAGCAGATAGAGGGTTTGAGGTAACAGATGAGGTCATGGATGGTCCTCAATCTGTTGTGTTTGACGAGGCTGAAAATAGACTCCATGCACAGAAGGCAATAATGGCTCTTATTATGAGGTAGGTATGAAATTAAAAGTAAACGAAGAAGTTTTAAAAAGAACCATAGAGAGAGCAAGAGAGAAAAACATAATAATTCCCACATATGAGGAAATGCGGAATCCAGAAAAGATTCCAGAGGGCATAAAGGAAGAACTTAAAAACATTGGTTTATGGGATCTTCATCCAAGAAATCTTTTTAGAATTACCTGGAAGAATGAACCTAAAAAGTTTGGGGGAGGTTTCAATGGTGTAAACTTCATTGAATTTCCAGAAGAACTTACCGGGGTTAAAGCAAGAATAGTTATGCTTATTGGTAAGTGGTTTCCAACTGGTTCGCATAAGGTAGGTGCGACCTTCGGACCACTTGTGGAAAAACTTATAAGAGGTGAATTTGATCCCACAAAGCAGAAAGCTCTATGGCCCTCAACAGGTAATTACTGCAGAGGTGGTGCATACGACTCTTATCTTCTTGGATGCCAGGCAATTGCCGTTCTTCCTGAAGGTATGAGCAAGGAGAGGTTTGATTGGCTAAAAAGTATTGGTGCAGAGATATATCCAACACCAGGAAGTGAGAGCAATGTAAAGGAAGTCTTTGATAAGAGTGAGGAGTTAAAGAGAAAGTATCCTGACGAGATTGTGGTGTTAAATCAGTTTGATGAATTCGGTAATCCAATATGGCACTATGCGGTAACAGGACCAGCCATGGAAGAAGTTTATTTTAGTATCAGAAAAGAAAATGATAAATTCAGTGCTCTATTTCTTACTCAGGGCTCTGCAGGGACCCTTGGTTGCGGAAACTATTTGAGAGAGAAGTTTCCGAGGGTAAAGATTGGTGCAGGAGAAGCTCTCCAGTGTCCTACACTTCTTCTTAATGGATATGGAGCACACAGGATTGAAGGAATTGGAGATAAACATGTTCCATGGGTTTTTGATGTGAAGAACATTGATATGGTTGTTGATATTGATGACGAAGATAGTATAAGATTGATCAGGCTCTTCAATGAACCAGAGGGAAGAAAATATCTAATAAAGATGGGAGTTCCAGAAGAATTGGTGAACAATCTTGATCTACTCGGAATTTCATCCACTGCCAATTTAATTGGTTCTATAAAGATGGCAAAATACTATGAAATGACAGAGAATGATGTGATCTTTACAGTAGCAACCGATTCTATGGAACTTTACAAATCAAGAATAGAGGAGTTGAGAGAGGAGAGAGGAGAGTATAAAGAGATTGATGCGGCAAAGGATTTTGAAGATGTGTTGATGAATGCATCTGTTGATTGGATGCTCGAATTATCATACTGGGACAGAAGAAGAATGCATAATCTAAAATATTTTACCTGGGTTGAACAGAGAGGGAAGAGTGTAGAGGAACTTAACGAGCAATGGTATAATGATAACTACTGGAAAGAAAAATTTAACTCTTACAAAGAGTGGGACGAACTCATTAGAGAGTTCAATGAGAGAGTAGGACTAATTAAGAAGTACAAGTAAAAGGAGGTATTAGAAGTGGCAAAAAAACACATAAGGATTTTCGCTTTTGGAGGAAATGAAGTATCACCAGTTGGATTGAAGGATGAACATGGAAAGCCCATCATTCCTGATATTCCAATGCAATGGAACAGAACCCGTGAAACAAGTAGACACATAGCAAAGATTGTTAAGGAATTTCCAGAGGATGGATTTATAATTACTCATGGTAATGGTCCTCAGGTGGGAAATGTTTTGCTTAGATCTGAAATTGCAAGCAATGTTCTTCCCCCACTTCCCCTTGATGTATGTGGTGCAGATACACAGGGTGCCATGGGTTATATGATTGGTCAGATTCTTGGAAACGAATTGAAGGCAAACGGCATTGACAAAACTGTTACTGCAGTTGTAACTCAGGTTGTTGTAAGTGAAGATGATCCAGGATTTAAAAATCCAACAAAGTATGTTGGACCTCCATACTCAAAGGAAGAGGCTCTTAAGAGAGCAAAGGAAAAAGGCTGGACTGTTAAATTATACAAGAAGGATGAAGAGGGTAATGAGCTGTGGCGTAGGGTTGTTCCATCCCCAGAACCTCTTGATATAGTAGAAATTGAAGCAGTTGAAGCAGCACTTGAGAAAGGAGATATTCCTATAACTGTAGGTGGAGGAGGAATTCCAGTTGTAGAAGTTAAACCTGACGAGAACGGAGTGTACAAATGCAATTATGGAATAGAATTTAAGGGACCAAAAGGACTTAAGATATATCGTGGAGTTGAAGCGGTAATAGATAAGGATCTTGCTTCATCCCTTCTTGGTAGGATGCTACTTAAGAGAGCGAAAGAGAGAGGAGAGGATGTTGAGGTAACCCTTACAATATTTACAGGAGAAGATGGAGCAAAACTTTACTATCAAACACCAAAACAGGTTGATTTAAGACACTTAACCCTTTCTGAAGCAAAGAAGTACTATGAAGAGGGACACTTCCCGCCTGGAAGTATGGGACCAAAGATCTTGGCAATAATTAAATTCCTTGAAGCAGGTGGAAGTAGAGCATATATTTCTCTTACCACAAAGTACCTTGAGACCCTTGAGGGTAAAGCAGGAACAACCATTGTTCCAGACTAATAACTAAAAAGGAGAGAGAAGAAAATGAACCGCAGAGGAGTATGAATTTTCCTCTGCGGTTTTTATTTTTATAAAATAAGGGAAAGGAGGGAATTATGCACAGACTTCATGGAAGAGATTTAATTACAATTGAGGAGTGGTCTCTTTCTGAAATTATGGAAACTCTTGAAGTTGCAAGAGAGATGAAGAGAGCGAGATTCACTAATCCTTACAGAAATGCACTTTTAATGAAAACATTTCTTATGCTCTTCTACAATCCCAGTGTCAGAACAAGACAATCCTTTGAAGCAGCAGCGACAGAGTTAGGTGGTCATGCTCAGTTTCTTGAACCAAAAAGCATGAGACTTAAAACAAAGAAAAAAGCCGGAGAGACTATTGAAGATGCTGCAAATGTTATGAGTAGATATGCAGCAGGTATTGGAATTAGACTTCTTGAAGATGCCATAGAGGAGTATGGTCAGGGTGATTATGTATTAAGAGAGTATGCAAAATATGCTTCTGTTCCTGTTGTATCCATGGCTCATGATAAGTACCATCCATGTCAGGCTCTTGCAGATATACTTGGTCTTCTTGAGCATATGGGTGATGTTAAAAGAAAGAAGCTTGTTATGATGTGGGGATACTCTACGATGGTTCGTTCCTGGTCATCTGTACATGCTAATCTCCTTATCTCATCAAAGTTTGGTATGGATATAAAACTTGTTTATCCAGAAGGATATGATCTCGATCCAGAGATCATGGATATGGTGAAGAATAACGCAAAAAAGACAGGGGGAGACTTTGAAATAATTTCTGGAGATTTAAATGATTTAAGGAAGGCACTTCAGGGTGCAGATGTTGTTTACGCAAGAAACTGGATGAGTCCAAAGAGATATGAGATAGGAAAAGAGGCTGAGATTGAGATGGCAGAAAAGCACAGGGACTGGACTTTAACTACTGAACTTATGAAGCTCACAAACGATGCATATTTCATTCATCCAATGCCGGTGGATAGGAACAATGAAGTGGTTGATGAGGTGGCAAGTTCACCAAAGTCTATAATCTATGATATTGCAGAGAACAGACTCCATGTTCAAAAGGCAGTCATGGCTTTAACAATGGGTGACCTTTAAATTATCTCCCCCTCCAGAATTGGAGGGGGATTTTTTTATGGAATTTCATTCTTTAAATTTATCACCTTATCCTTATTTAATATTTAATATTTTTATATCCCCTTTACTCCTTAACTCCTCTATCAACTCTTTTCTTAATTCTTCTTTATCTTCAAAAATAGTGAAGTATAACATTCGAAAAGATAGGTTCTCTCCATTAACTTCCCCCACAAATACATCACTTTTTACATTGCTTGAAGAATTTGAAATCTTCTTATATATAAGAAACCCTTGTTAAAAGAAGTAAAGCTGTAATTAATGAAACAGTAAATTTGTTTTTATGCTTTATTCTCTTTAATATTTAATGCTGCTTTGTCTTATCGTTTTTAACACAACCTGTTTAAGGATGAGTTTATACTAATAAGCATAAGTATCCAAAAGAGCAATAATTCTTGCGGGACTACCTGAACCACCTTTGATTTTCAATGAGCCCAAGAATATGTAGAAACCTCTTTCCGGAAGTTTGTCAAGGTTTCTTAAATTTTCAATATGTATGCCGCCATTTTCAAATAAGATTTTGTTTGATTCGAATTTTTTACTCATCCCACCGTCAATACCATGAGTATCTATTCCTATTATTTTGATTCCTTTCTTAATAAGAAAACTTACCGCCTCAGGTTTTATTCCAGGGAAGTGCATAATTCCATGAGTATCTATTCCAAGGTAATCTTTCGTTTTCCAGAATTTATCCCAATCTGTCCTTACAAGGGCGCACTTTTCTCTTATCTCTCCATGAATTTTTTCCCACATTTCTATATCGCAGATATTTAATAAATAGTTTCTGTTTAACTGAGCTTTCTTACTTATATCTATCACTATTGATTTTACAAGTGAAAGTTCCAAAGGAATCATTGATGTGTCAAAACCATCCTTTATAAAATGCAGTGGTGTTCCGATGTGTGTTCCTGTATGTTCTCCCATATGTATATAATTTAAGTTAAAGCCATCTCTTTCTATATTTTTTACCTTTTCAATTCTAATATGTGGATCTCCTGGAAATACTGGAATATCTTCATCTATTGTATGAGTTAAATCAACTATTTTAAATGTCATCTGATAGAGAATACCTTTGATAACTTATTGCTTCAAGCAGGTGTGAAGTATTTACCTTTTCATCTCCTTCAAGATCTGCAATGGTTCTTGAAAGTTTCACTATTTTGTCCATACTCCTTAGCGTAAGTTTCAATGATTTTAACGCATTCTTGAGTGTCCTTTCAGCCTCTTCAGTAAGGGGGATATATTTTTTGATAAGTTTTGGAGTTAGTCTCCCATTAAATTTAATCTTCTCTTTAATGTATCTTTCTTTCTGAATTTCCCAGGCTTTTTTAACTCTTTCCCTGATCTTTTCCGAACTCTCTGCTTCCTTTTTTTCAAAGATCTCTGTATCTGTAAGTCTTGGCACCTTTAATTTTATATCGAACCTATCCCATAGCGGTCCAGATACTTTCCTTCTGTATCTCTTTATCTCTCCTATAGAGCATGTGCATGCCTTTTCCGGGTCCCCATAGTAACCACAGGGACAGGGGTTCATTGCCGCAACAAGTAAAAAATCTGACGGAAATTCAAGGCTACTTTTTACCCGGGATATTGTTATATATCCATCTTCAAGTGGTTGTCTTAAAACCTCTAAGACATCTCTTCTAAATTCAGGAAGCTCATCAAGGAATAAAACTCCTTTGTGAGCAAGACTTATCTCCCCGGGTTTTGGAATTGTTCCACCACCCACAAGTCCTGCATAGGATATGGTGTGATGAGGTGCACGAAAAGGTCTCACCTTTATAATATCTTCCCCATCTTTCAATAATCCAGCAATGGAGTATATTTTTGTTATCTCCACTGCATCATCATAGTCAAGTGGAGGCATAATTGTTGGCATCCTTCTTGAAAGCATTGTCTTTCCTGAACCAGGAGACCCAACCATTATTATATGATGTTTTCCAGCTGCGGCAATCTCCATTGCCCTTTTTAGGAATCTATGTCCCTTTACATCTGAAAAGTCTAAATCAAACTCTTTATCTATAAATTCTATATCTCTATTCACTACAGGTTCTCTTTGTTCCTCTCCTCTGAGAAACAGAACAACTTCAGTTAAGTTTTCAAAATGATACAATCTTGTCTCCTTTGAAAGGGAGCACTCTACAAGATTTCCTTTTGGAATTACAAAATTCTTCCCCTTTAAGAAAAGGGATAAAGGAAGTCCGCCACTTACCCTCCTGAGCTCTCCTTCAAGGGATAGTTCCCCCACAAAGTAATAATCTACTACGCTGTCCTTTGGAATTTGATCTGATGCAGCAAGTATTCCTATGGCTATGGGTAAATCAAAGAGCGTACCCTCTTTTTTTATCTCACCAGGAGCAAGATTAATTGTTATCCTTCTTACAGGAAGATCAAAGCCAGAGTTTTTTATAGCTGCCCTTACTCTCTCTTTGGCTTCCTGAACTGAAGCATCAGGGAGACCGACGATTGTAAAAGATGGAAGCCCTGAGGAGATGTCCACTTCTACAGTAATCTCATACACTTTCAAACCCAGGTGTGTCACTGCCTTTACTTTCGCATACATATCTAAAAGATAAAATAAATTTCCCCAAATTTCAATTACTTGACAAAGTTAAAATTTATTTTAATATTATTAAAGTAAGATTTAATTTTTTAAATGAGATTGGAATTAAAAAGGAGGCTAAAAAATGAGACTTCCATCAAAGTGTCCTTCCTGTGGAGAGATGCTTGAGATAACCGAACTTAGATGTCCTAAATGTGGAACTGTGGTTAGGGGACATTACAGGTTAAGTAGATTTCTTACACTATCTCCTGAAGAAGAAAATTTCCTTCTCATCTTTCTTATCTCCAGAGGAAACCTTAAAGAGGTTCAGGAAAGACTTGGTATTTCCTATCCAACAGCGAAGGCAAGACTTGAAGAGCTTCTTGTATCCCTCGGTCTGTATGAAGAAAAGGCAAAAAATCCATTGATAAAGGAAATTTTAGAAAAACTGGAAAGAGGTGAAATAACCTCAAAGGAAGCAATAAAACTGATAAAGGAGGTAAAGAAAAATGGATGAGGAGATTTTGAGAAAACTTGATGAGCTGGTTAAGATGGGGAAGCTTACAGAGGAAGAGAAGAATGAAATGCTAAAGGAAATTTTAAGTGAAGGAGATGATGAATCTTCAATGGATGCGCTTAAAGGAAAATATAAGAGAATCTCCATTAATATTGAGAGACAGGATCTGGAAATAGAAGGAAGTGATATAGACAATGTCCAGATAGAGGAAGGAATGGACACAGTTAATATAGAGGAGAAAGATGATGAACTAAAGATTATGAGTAAATTGAAGGTAAAACTTCTCCCCCATTTCAATTTCAACAGGCTTATATCTACCATACCAGCTTTAAAGATTAAAGTACCCAAGGAGATAGATATTAATATACATACGATTTCCGGGGATGTTAAAGTTAAAGGAATAAAGGGTAAACTCTCACTTAAAAGCCTAAGTGGAGACACAGAGATTGAAGAATTTGAAGGAGGAATTGAATTTGATTCTGCCAGTGGAGATTTAAGACTTATCAGGGTGAAGGGAGACGTGAATTTTCATTTAAAATCTGGAGATGTAAACATAAGAGAGTGTGAAATTGAAGGAAGTCTAAAGACTTATTCAGGCGATGTTCACATAGAGAAAAGTTTAATTAAAGGTCTTGAGTTTAATATCTTCAGTGGAGATATCAAAATGAGAGATGCTTTAATTGAAGGGGACGTAAAGGGTAAGAGCCATCATGGAGATGTAGATCTTTCTATAAACAGCGATAATCTCTCAATCTCTCTCAAGACAAAAAGAGGCGATGTCAAAATTTTAAAAGATGGTGTAAGAGAAAAGATATCTGATGAGAAGATTATAATAGGTGAAGGCAGGAATAAAATTGACCTTGTAAGTTTAAGTGGAGACGTAAAGGTATCTGTAAAAACACATGGATAAATCTATATTCAAAAATAAAAATTTTATTCTTCTATTTGTAGGACAGGGTATATCTTACCTGGGAGATGCTGTTTTTGAGATAGCTCTTATGTGGTATTTGCTTCAGACAACCGGTTCATCCCTTCTTATGGGAAGTGTAATGATATTCTTTATGGTTCCAAATCTTGTAACCAAAATATTTTCTGGAGTTTTAATAGATAGAGTCAGTAGAAGAAAAATCATGTTTCTCTCCAACCTACTCAGTGGATTCTTACTTTTTATAAGCGCTATTCTCTTCCTTCTGGGGTTGTTTACAATTCCCGTAATCTTTTTCATATCAGCTCTTCTTGGTTTTATCTCTGCCTTCTTTGAGCCATCTCAATCTTCCATAATTCCCTCTATCCTGACAAAGGATCAGCTTATAAAAGGGAATTCAATACTGCAGCTTGTTTTCAGGCTTTCCTTTCTCATTGGACCTGCTATATCCGGTCTTATTATGGCAAAGTTCGGGATGCTCTCTTTAATTATCTTTGATGCCATCTCGTTTTTTATAGGAGCTTTCTGTATCTATTTTATAAGATTGGAGGAGAAGCTCGTCTCACAGGTTGAGGGATTAAACCTTAAGGTCTGGTTTCAGGAGTTTAAGGAAGGAATAAATTTTATTATAAAAACCAAAGTAATTCTGTATCTTATAATTGCTCTGGCATGGATAAACTTTTTCTTCTCTCCTGTGGGAATACTTCTTGCTCCCTTTGTTAAGAAAATTCTCGGGAAAAGTGTAATGGATTTCGGATTTTTAAATTCTGCAGTTTCTGTTGGTACGCTGGTAGGTTTTGTTTACCTCTCCATTGCAAAAGTCAAAAGGAAGGGATTTTACATTCTTATGGGATTTTTAGGAGCAGGAGTTTCTGTATTTTTCCTTGGTTTATTCAAAAATATGACCATGATTTATAGCTCAATAATCACAGCGGGAGTGTTCGTTGCCTTTGTAAATAGTCCCATCATCTCTCTTATGCAGGAACTTACAGAGGAAAGAATGAGAGGAAGGCTCTTTTCCACCATGTCCATTGTTACAGGAAGTCTTGCTCCTCTTTCCATTGGAATTTTCACATCTATTGCAGATAAAATACCTGTTGATAGACTTTTCTCTTTTCTTGGTTTAATGGTAACTCTTATATCCATTTCATTGTTTTTTGTTAAGGAGATTAGAAGAGCTTAAAAATGTATTGTTTAATCTATTGACAAAATCAAAAAATAGTGTAATATATCCTATGCTCCTTGACAAACAGTTTAGATTTAATATAATTCTTATTGGATTGCCGGCGTAGCTCAGTGGTAGAGCAGCTGATTTGTAATCAGCGGGTCGGGGGTTCAAATCCCTCCGCCGGCTCCATTTGTGGAGAGGTAGCGAAGTGGTCAAACGCAGCAGACTGTAAATCTGCCGGCGAATGCCTTCGGAGGTTCGAATCCTCCCCTCTCCACCATGCGGGAGTAGCTCAGTTGGTAGAGCATCAGCCTTCCAAGCTGAGTGCCGCGGGTTCGAGTCCCGTCTCCCGCTCCATACATCGTTGCGGGGTGGAGCAGTGGTAGCTCGTCGGGCTCATAACCCGGAGGTCGCTGGTTCGAATCCAGCCCCCGCAACCATGCCCATGTAGCTCAGGAGGTAGAGCGTGTCCTTGGTAAGGACAAGGTCAGCGGTTCGAGTCCGCTCATGGGCTCCATAGATGGAAATTTTTCCCTGAAAGACACTTATAGAATAAATGAAAGGAGGTGAAGTCTGGCTCTCTTTTTCTTTTTAGAGCCGGATAAAAGAAGAAATGGCCAAAGAGAAATTTGAAAGAACTAAACCGCATGTGAATGTTGGAACCATCGGTCACATTGACCATGGTAAAAC
>CBFDTJ010000019.1:0-21748 GCA_965612865.1 uncultured bacterium | reverse complement strand
CTTATATACACATTATCGAAACTGGTAGACAGGAACCAACATTGAGAGTGCTTGAGAGTATAGCAAGAGCGTTTGACATACCAATTATATACTTTTTTGAAGATATAGACATTTCAGAAAAACCTGTAGAAAAGCTTGTCTCTGTACCTATAAAGGGTAGAATTTCAGAAAAGGAAGCAATTCATTGGGAAGAAGGGGGAAGTATAACCATTCCTCAAAAATGGGCAGAAGAGAATATGTTTTTCCTCAAATATCAGGGAAAAGGGATAAAGAGTTTTGATTTAAGAAAAGGAGATTTTATACTTGTCTCTCAGGAAGAAACTTTAAGAAATAAGGATAGAGTTATTGTGTTATTTGACAGTACATCAAGTTTTGCCACTCTTTCTTTTGAAAGAGGAAATTGGTTACTAAGACCTGCTGTAGAGGGGGATTTTACTTACATACTTGAGAGTAGAAAATTTAAGATACTAAAGATTAATAGAATTGTAAGGTTAGTTGGAAAGGTAAGTAAATAGCTTTCTTAAAGCTTTGCTTCTGTGACTAATTTTGTTCTTCTCTTCAAATGTGAGTTCCCCTATGGTTCTATCAAGTTCTGGAAGATAAAATATAGGATCATACCCAAACCCTCCTGTACCCCTTTTTTCAAACCATATATAACCATTCAGTGTCCCCTCAAAAGCCTCTTCTCTATCGTTATCCTTATAAACTATAACAGTCTTAAACATTGCTTTTCTCTTTTCAAAAGGTACATTTTCAAGAAGTAGCAGTACCTTTTTTATATTCTTTTCAAAATCTCCATCTTCCCCTGCAAATCTTTTTGAAAAAACACCTGGTTTTCCACCAAGATAATCAATGATTAATCCAGAATCGTCTGCAATTGTTGGAATTTTTGTTTTTTCAAAAGCATATCTTGCCTTGATAAGAGCATTCTCAAGAAATGTTTTCCCTGTTTCTTCTGGTAATGAAAACCCATCGAAGTCTTTAAGAGACAGAAATTTTACTTTTAAATCAAACAATTTAGAAACCCCTATATACTCTCTTAGCTTGTGGGGATTCTCAGTAGCCACTAATAGTGTTTTTAAGAAGTTCTTTTTCATAATTTATTATTTCATTTATGCCTTTCCATGCAAATTTAACAAGTTTAAAAAGCTCTTCAACGGAAAACTCTCTTTTTTCTCCCGTTCCCTGAATCTCTATAATTTTTTTCTGCTCATTCATAACAATATTCATGTCAACCTGTGCCTCAAAATCTTCACTGAAGTTCAAATCTAAAAGAATCTCGTCAGATACAATTCCTACACTCACGGCACCTATGAAGTATCTAATGGGAAAATAAGGAATTTTCCCTCCCTTAAACATCCTCGAGAGAGCAAGGTAGAGAGCAACAAACCCTCCATTTATTGCGGCAGTCCTTGTTCCACCATCTGCCTGTATTACATCTGTATCAATCCATACAGTCATTCCAGGAATTCCTTTTAAATCAACACAGGTCCTTAAAGTTCTTCCGATTATCCTCTGAATCTCCTGACTTCTTCCTTCTATTCTACCTTTATCAATATCCCTCATAGTTCTTGGATAGGTTGAACCTGGAAGAAGTGAATACTCTGCTGTGATCCATCCCATATTTGTGTTTCTTAAGAATTGCGGCACCTTCTCTTCAACCATGGCAGTACATATAACCTTAGTGTCTCCCATCTGAACAAGAACTGAACCAAGAGGATACTTTAAGAAATCTATTTCTATAGAAAACTTTCTCAATTCATCAGGTTGTCTTCCATCTTTTCTTTTAACCAATTTCTCTCTCCTTTCTTTAAGAAAATTATACATTTAACTGTTTAATATTGTCAAATAAATTACTCTATCAATCATAATAGAGGATGCTAACTTAAGTTTTATTGATACTCTTCTGGTAGATTTCTTCTTGTTTTCAATGATAGGAAGAAAGATAGATATTAAATCTGGCAGGGTGTGGTAATGGTGAGAAGCTGATAAAATAAATACATGCAGAAACCGAAAATTAAAAGATTCATTATGCTTATATTTCTTTTCATATTAACATTTTTAGCATCAGGAATGATTTATATAAATGATTGGACAGGAATATCCAATTGTGTAACAGAAAAAGAAATAGTAATGGCAAGATCAATTGGTTTTAGGTTAAGCAGAACAGGAATTCCATGGGCAGGGATAGAAATAAAATATTGGAACAAACACTGGTTCTGGGAGGAACCTGATAATCTGGTATTACAACATAAAAATCGCCATATTGACATCCTTTATGTTTTGGCTTTTACACCCTGGTGGGCATCTTCAGGTGGAGATTATAAATCGCCATTCGAAAGCAATGATTATATGTATTATCCTCCGAAAGACATTAAAGATTGGGAAAACTTCATAAGAAAAATAGCAATTAGATATAAAGGTCTAATTAAAATGTGGGAGATATGGAACGAACCAGATACGGAATTTTTCTGGAGAGGAAGCGTAGAGGAGTATAAAGAACTTGTAGAATCTGCGTATAAAACATTGAAGGAGGTAGATAGTGAGAGTACAGTGGTTCTGGGGGGATTGGCTCTTAGCGATCCTGGTGATGGAAAGTTTAATCCAGATTTTCTTGAAGAGTTCTTAAAACTTGGAGGAGGAAATTTTGTTGATGTAATATCCTTCCACATTTATTGTAATCAAAAGGAAACTCTGAAAGACAAGGTTAGATATATTAAAAGGCTCTTTAAAAAATACAATATAAACAAGAAAATCTGGATAACAGAACTTGGATGTTCTACAGCTACACACACTGAGGAAGAACAGAGTGAGTTTATTATGAAATCTTTAAAAGAATCCAGTGAACTTGGTATAGAAAAGGTTTTTATATACAGATTGGAAGACATAGAAGAGGACGAAGAGTGGGAGTCAAGACTTGGAATTTTAAGAAGAGATTTCTCTTATAAAAAAATTATATATAAACTATGGAATTTTCTTCACAGCGGAATAATAGATTAGTTTTCTGAGGTTTGACTTATTCATAAAAAGAAATTAAAATTATCACATGCAGAGAGAGGAGATAGAGCTAAGAGGTCATATAATTGACTCAATGATTCTACCTAAGATTTTTGACGTTATCATGAACATGGGGGGCGAATTTGAAATTCTTGAATTTGAGATAGGTAAAAGAAGAGAGCTTCCAAGTTATGCAAAGCTTCTTGTTATGGCAGAAAAAAGGGAACTTCTTGAGGATATTCTTGAAGAGTTACAGAAATTAGGCGCCACTCTTACAGAGGAAAAGGAAGTTAACCTGTCACCTGTAGAGAAAGATGGAGTTGCTCCAGATAACTTTTATTCAACCACAAACCACAAAACTTATATAAGGCTTAACAAAAAATGGATATATGTAAAAAACCCTGAGATGGATTGTGTAATTGTAGTTAAGGGGGAAGAAGCGGAAACAAAACCAATAAATGAATTAAAAATAGGAGAAATGGTCGTTACAGGCTTTGATGGAATAAGAATTGAACCACCAGAAAGGCCAAGAGGAAATCTTGGACCATTTGAATTCATGAACAGCGATGTTTCCATAGAGAAACCAAAGGGTACGCTTATAAGGGCAGTAGCAAGGGAGATAAAAAAGATAAAAGAAAGGGATGGAAAGATTGGCGTTGTGGTAGGTCCTGCAGTTGTACATACAGGTGCTCACATTTTCCTAGCGGAAATGATAAGATTGGGTTTTGTGGATGCTTTCTTTGGAGGAAATGCAATTGCAGTACATGATATAGAGTATGCTCTCTTTGGAACATCCCTTGGTATAAACATAGAAACAGGGGAAATATCAGAGCATGGACACAGAAATCACTTAAGAGCCATAAACACCATAAGAAAAATTGGATCCATTAAGAAAGCCGTTGAAGCTCGTGTTTTAAAAAGTGGTGTGATGTATGAACTTATAAAGAATCATGTTCCTTTTGTTCTTGCTGGAAGTATAAGAGACGATGGACCATTGCCTGAGGTTATAACTGATACAATAGTTGCTCAAAGAAAAATGAGGGAACTCTTAAGAGATATAGATTTGATTCTTATGATGTCAACCATGCTTCACTCCATAGCAGTTGGTAATTTAATCCCTTCTTATGTTAAAACGGTATGTATAGATATAAATCCATCAGTGGTAACAAAACTAATGGATAGAGGATCAGCTCAAACTCTGGGAATTGTTACAGATGTAGGAGAATTTCTCCCTCTTCTTGTTAGAGAACTTAAAAATAAATAAAATGAATAAAAGAGGTGCTATATGAAAGAAGTAATTGAAAAGGCAAAGAAAGCATTTGAGGTTAAAAATATAGTTGCAATCCTTCCGACAGAGGTGAAAAATAACGCTCTTCTCTTTATGGCAGAAGAACTTGTAAAGAAAAAAGATCTTATTATAAAGGAAAACAAAAAAGACATGATTAGAGGTGAGGATAAGGGATTATCTAAATCTTTACTTGATAGACTCCTTCTTAATGAAAAAAGAATTTATGGTATTGCTGAAGGTTTAAAAGTTGTAGCTTCTCTTCCTGACCCTGTAGGTGAACTGGTATCAGGCTGGCAAAGACCAAACGGCTTAAGAATTATGAAGATGAGAGTTCCAATTGGATTAATAGGAATGATTTATGAGGCAAGACCCAATGTCACAGCGGATGCTATAGGTTTAACTTTAAAAAGTGGAAACTGCGTAATTCTTAGAGGAGGAAGTGAGGCAATAAATTCAAACATCGTCATATGGAAGATTCTATCAGAGGCTGCATACAAGGTGGGAATTCCTGAAGGTTCCATTCAATTGATTGAAACAACCAATAGAGAAGCAGTTTTTACACTTCTCACTTTAACAGAATACCTTGATGTAGTAATCCCAAGGGGCAGTGCTAAGTTTATAAATTTTGTTAAGGAAAATGCAAAAGTTCCTGTAATTGAAACTGGAGCGGGAGTTGTTCATATATTTGTAGATGAAACAGGAAAGCTTGAGATGGCAAAGAGAATAATCGTAAATGCAAAGGTTCAACGGCCTTCTGTATGTAATGCGGTAGAGAAAGTTCTGTTTCATAGAAAAGTAAAAGAGACGCACATTGTCCCTATTCTTGATGCTTTAAAAGAGAAGGGAGTTAGCATAATAGGTGATAGAGAAGTTCAGGAAATCTACAAAGACACAATACCAGCCACAGAAGAAGATTGGACTAAGGAGTATCTTGATCTTAAAATAGCGGTAAAGGTTGTATCAAATGTTGATGAAGCAATAGAGCACATAAATAAATATGGAACTCATCACTCAGATGCTATAATCACAGAAGATTACAGCAATGCAATGAAGTTTCTCTCTTCTGTGGATTCTTCATGTGTATATGTGAATGCATCAACGAGATTCACAGATGGGTTTGAGTTCGGTTTTGGAGCAGAAATAGGAATATCCACACAAAAACTTCATGCAAGAGGTCCTATGGGTCTTAAAGAACTTACAACTACAAAATACATAATATTCGGTGAAGGGCAGGTGAGAAAATGAAAGTTTCAATAATTGGCTGTGGAAAGATGGGTGAATCTCTACTTAAGGGGCTCTTAAACAAAGGATTTAAGGAATCTGACATATTTATAACTACAAAAACAGCCACACATCTTAAAAAATTACTGGAAAGATACAAAGTAATGGGTTCAACTGAAAATATTGATGCTCTTAAGTTTTCAGACATTGTAATACTTTCCATAAAACCACAGAATCTTGAAGAAATATCAAAGGAACTAACTGGTAAATTTGACGGAAAAATACTAATCTCAATTCTTGCTGGAATAAGCATTAAAAATTTGAAGGATCATCTTAAAGCAAAGAAAGTTGTAAGATGTATGCCAAACCTTCCCTCAAGGATTGGAAAAGGAATAACAGTGTGGACAGATTCGGGTTTAAATGAAGAGGAAAGAAATATAGTTAAAAAAATACTCTCTTCTCTTGGTGAAGATGTTTATGTGGAAAAGGGAGAATTTATAGACATTGGAACATCTCTAAGTGGATCAGGTCCAGCTTACATATTTTTGTTTCTCAAATCCATGAGCGATGCCGGTGTTTATCTTGGACTTCCAAGAGAAATAAGCGAAAAGCTCTCTGAAGAAACTGTCATTGGTTCGGTTCTTCTTAAGAGAGAACTTAAAAAAACTTACGATGAACTCATAGATATGGTTTCTTCACCGGGAGGAACCACTGTTGAAGCACTTCTTAAGCTGGAAGAGAGCGGGTTTAAATCCACTTTAATGAAAGCAATAATTGCAGCATATAAGAAAAGTAAAGACTTAAGGAGGTGATGGGTTTGATAATTGGTCTTATGTCAGATTCACATGGCTCACTTAAGTGGTTCAAAAAAGCATACAATCTTTTAAAGGACACGGATTTAATAATACATGCAGGAGATATTCTCTATCATGGACCAAGAAATCCACTACCAGATGAATATAAACCTAAAGAATTATCAGAATTTATAAATACCATACCTGAAGAAAAAATTATATTTGTTAAAGGGAACTGTGATTCAAATGTTGATCAGATGGTAATAAAACATGATATCAGCAAGAGATTTAAAACTGTAGATATCGATCCCTTTGCTCTGGGAATAATACATGGAGACCAGTTCAAAAATGATAGCGAGATGTTTAAATTTATGGACGAATTTGATATAGATATCCTTATTCATGGTCATTACCATGTAAAGAAAGCAGTATCATCAAATAATAAAATCATCATAAGTCCTGGTTCTGTATCTCTTCCCAAAGACGGTACAAAGAGCGCAGGAATACTTACAATAGAAAAGTTTAATGTAGCTGTTGAGTTCTTTGACCTATCCAGTGGAGAATTGCTGGTAAGAAAATCTTTCAAACTTGTTAAATAAAATAGATTTCCATATGGTGCTGGAGGGAATTCCAACAATTTTAAAAACCATATAAGGAGGAGAGGATGTACGAAGACATAAAAATAAGGAAAATGGAAGAACACTCTTATAAGGAATGGGAAGGGGTACCATCCTGCATTCTGTATCTTGGCGGTTGTAACATGAGATGCCCGTACTGCAATATGAAAGACCTGGTGTTAAATTATAAAAACATGGAGGTAATCCCTTTTGAAAAGATAAAAGAATTCCTTCTTTCCAATAAAAAATGGGTGGAAGGAGTTGTAATCTCAGGAGGAGAGCCTAGCCTAAATAGGGGACTTGTACTACTCTTACAGGAATTAAAAAGAATGGATTTTAAGATCAAACTGCTCACCAATGGATCAAATGAACCCCTTATAAGAAAAATTATGCTCTCAAAATTAGTGGATGTTATAACCCTTGATGTAAAAGCACCACTCGTTGATAAAAACTACAGAGATACAACCAAATCCAATGTAGACATAAGAAACATAAGAAACTTGATAACATTCCTAAAGGGAAGTTCCTTCCAATACGAGATAAGTGTAACTCCCGTGCCAGGTTTAATGAAAGAGGAAGATTTTGAGAGAATTCTTGCTTCTCTCGTTGGAGTAAAGACTCTTGTTATAAGGCAATTCAATCCTGTAAATACAATAGACCCATCCTTCGAAAAGGTAGAACCCTACAGTAGGGAATACCTTGAAATGCTCTGTAAAAAAGCAGAGAGAGCAGTGAGGAAATGCATGTTAAGATAGGAACATGTGGTTTTTCTGTGGGCAGAAAAAAATACTTTAAATTCTTTAAAATAGTAGAGATTCAAAAGACTTTTTATGACTTTGTAAAAGAGGAGACCTTAAACAAATGGAGAGAAGAGGCACCCTCTGATTTTGAATTTAGTTTTAAAGTAATTCAACTATTAACACACCCATTAAATTCTCCAACCTACAGGAGAATGAAAGATGTAAAAAAGTTTAAAGAAAACTCTTTGAAATATGTAAAATCATGGAGAAGGTTTCAAATGTTCTTAGGGCAAGATTTGTGGTTTTCCAATTTCCAAAGTCCTTTAAAAGAGACAGTACAAACGAGAAGAATCTTATAAGATTTTTCAATAAGGTTAAAGGTAGTTTTACACCAGTGGTTGAATTTAGGGACGATTCATGGAAAGAAATATATGAAGAAATAATAAGAGAGGGAATAATAATAGGAGGTGACCCTTTAAGGCAATACATACCCAGACAAAGGATAAATTACTTCAGACTGCATGGCCTTACCATGTACAGGTATAAATATACAGAAGAAGATTTTGAAGAGATCTATAGACACCTAACAGGTGATGAAAATATTGTGCTCTTTAATAATATCTATATGTTTGAAGATGCAATTTTGTTCAAACAATTCCTCAATCAGAGAGGGATACATATAACGTAAATTTGAGTTTGTGGGTTTTAAATTTGACAATTTAAATATTTTTGTTAATATATAATCAATATGAGAAAATACATTCGCAAAAAGAGATGTAAGAAGAGAATCTCACCCAAAACGGTTGAGAGACTTGCCCTCTATTATGAAATCTTAATTACCCTGCCTTTAAGAAGAAAGTATATTTCCAGTGAAGAACTTGGGAATCTTGCTGGTGTTTCTGCAACTACTGTAAGACAGGACTTCCTGTGTTTTGAAGAGGTGGAGGGTAAAGCAAGGAAGGGGTATGAAGTCAAAAAGTTAAAGAAGGCTTTAAAAGAAATATTTAATGTGGATAAGAAAACGTGCGGTATAATAATTGGTGCAGGTAAACTTGGACAGGCAATTTCAGGTTACGATAATTTTAAAAAGAGTAACATATGCTTCAAAGCCTTCTTTGACAAAGACAAAAGAAAGGTTGGAAAAAAGATAAACAATATCCCTGTTCTTGATATAAAAACCCTCCCTGAATTCATAAAGAAAAACAAAAGTGTTGAAGTTGCAATAGTTTGTATTCCTCCAAAAGAAGCACAGGAAGTTGTCGAAACTATTGTAGAATCAGGTATAAAAGCAATATGGAACTTTTCTCCAACAGTACTTGAACTACCAGAAGATGTGGTTATTGAATACGAAAGAATTGGGGTGGGATTCTACAAGCTTCTCTACAATTTCAAATACAGAAACAAGTAAAGATTAAGGAGTTATGCAAAACTCTACTTCTCTCCTGTGTTATAATTGTATTTGTGTTATTTTAAAATTGGAGGTAAAAAATGAAGATAGCCCCAAAGGAACTGGTAAGGAGAGATTTTGAACATCTTAAAAAAACTGTGAAACTTTTTACATCAAAGGAAGTTGAAGAACTTTTGTTTATACAATCCATAGAAGGACACGCCCACAACGGACACAGTGAGTTTCATGGTAAGAAATTTGTCGATACTACGATAAACGATATAGTTTATCTTTTAGGTTATGACGCCTTTGCCATAAGAAGTTCAAGGCAGGCTCTTATAGATGAAATCTATGAATTTGTTGAAAGGGTAATTGCTGGAGAAAATGTTACAAAACTTATCAGTAAAGATGGTGAGCCCATACTCAGAGTTCCGTTATTCAATGAGATGGAAATAAATGCTAAGGAGGTTCTCCTTGGACTTTATCTTGGAGGATTGATGGATGACTATCCAACAAGAAAGAAAGTAGAAGAGAAGTACAGAATAAACATAGGTGGTGGAAAAAATTATCTTGTGGATTTTGAAGTTATGGAGAGAATGGATCTGGATGGCGAGATTCTTGCACATGGAGAGCATGAAGATAAAATAGAAATCTACAGGAAGAATGGATTAATTATAGAAATAGAGGAAGATGAAAAGGAAAAATTTTTAGCTCATCCATCCATAAGATTTCAGTATATAAGGCATAAGAAAGGGAACGGTGTTTCTGATGATCTCGGTATGCTTATGGGAGGTAAATTATTTCATTCAATTTCAGTTGCCCTCGGAGTTTTCCTGGCTGATGCAATAGACACCTTTGACAAGTACTCTCTAAAATTTGTTGAACAGGATTTTGAATTATCTCAAAGAATAAAGGAAAGTGGAATAATAAATGTGTCAGAAGATGATATATTTAAATTTATATCTCTTATAACTAACCCTACAAAGGATTTCCCTGATTCCTCTCAGAGATACTTCCTTGAAATAAACAGAGAAAAGAAAATTACCTGCCTCGAAGCCCACCTTATGTATTTAAGAGGAGAAACTCCGCCTCAAATAGATATTGCCTTTGAAAGAGTCCCCAATACAGAACTTTATGAATATGTTGATGAAAAATTAAAAGGTGTTTAAGAATTTAATAGACCAGGAGAGAGTTAAAAAACTCCTCAAAAAAATTATAGAAACAGAGAAAATTCCCCATGCTTTTTTATTTTATGGTAAGGAGGGGGTTGGAAAACTAAAATTTGCCATAGAATTTTCAAAAATTATAAATGGCTCAAATGAAAGTTTATTAAAAGATATCACAATAATAGAGGGAGAAAAAAGTATAGGAATAGATAAGATAAGAGAGCTTAAAAGAACCTCCTATCTTTCACCCCAGGGAAAATTTAGAATAAATATAATTGACAACGCACACCTTCTAACTATAGAGGCAGCGAATAGTCTGCTTAAAATACTGGAAGAACCACCTGAAAGGACTATTTTTATACTTATAACTCCCTTCCCTGAAAAACTTCCAGATACAGTTATATCCAGGTGTCTCCCAGTACATTTCTCTCCAATTCCAACAAAATTAATAGAGGAAAAAGTTAGGGAGCAGGTAGAAAATCAGGAAGAGGTAAAACTCATATCCAGAATATCCAACGGAAGTTTAAAGAAAGCATACAATATTATGGATGAAGACAGACTAACTTACAGAAAAGAGATTATCTCCCATTTTATCTCCTTCCTTAAAGGTAATAGAACCTATATAGAATTTGTAAAATATATGGAGAAGCTCGAAAATCTTGAAGAAGCTATAATCATTTTTGAAGAAGTTGTATCTGATATGGTATCAATAAAGAAAGTGAAAGAGGAATCTCTTATAAAAAATCTTGACTTTCTTCAAGATATTTTTGATCTGTCCATAAGTTTATCTATGGATGCACTAATAAGACTGGGAGAAAAATTATTTGAGATTGAAAAAGATTTAAAGTATAATTTAAATCAGTCTTTTTTAATTAGGAAACTTGGAATCGAAATTCTTAGACTGAGCGGAGGAATCAATGCATAAGTATATATACGTAAAACTTATAGGTGGAGACAAGAAATTCCATCTATGTAATTTCTCACTAAACATAGAAATTAAAAAGATGGATATGGTGGTAATAGAAAAGGATAGATGTGAGGAGCTGGCAAGAGTCTACTCTGATGTTATAGAAACAGAGGAAGAGAGAAACGCAGAATGCAATCTTCTAAGACTTGCTACAGATACTGACAAAAACAAGTTTGAACAGAATAAAAACGAAGAAAAAAAGGCACTGGAAATATGTAAGATGAAAATATCAAAACATGGACTTCCAATGGAGTTAATTCTTGCCCATTACTCTCTTGATAGAAAAAAACTCACATTTCTTTTTACTGCAGAAAATAGAGTGGATTTTAGAGCACTTGTAAGAGATCTTGCCGCAACATTTAAAACAAGGATTGAGTTATGGCAAATCGGAACAAGAGATGAAGCAAGACTTGTTGGAGGACTTGGTCCATGTGGAAGACCCCTGTGCTGCTCTGTCTTTCTCACAGATTTTAAACCTGTCACTCTTGACATGGCAAGAAAACAGGGGCTTAACGTGAATCCTTTTAAAATATCTGGCATATGCGGGAGACTTATGTGTTGCCTTTTATATGAATTACCTATATATGAAGAGATGGAAAGAGATTATCCAGAGATAGAAGAAGAAGTAGAAGTTGATGGAAAACGGGGAAAGGTTTTTTCAATATCTCCCTTCAAAAAGACTGTTCTTGTGGAATTCCAGGATGGGGGACAGAGAGAAGTCAAGTTAGAAGAGATTAAAAGATTCAATAAAAACGCATAGGAAGTCTATCATTTTTTAAGCGTAATCTTCATCCAGACCTCTTCAGATTTCATTATGCAATTGTCCTTAGAATCCATGATATTTTAAAGATAGCGATAGAAATCTAAAATTCCAACTTCACCTTTCAGTCTATCGCAGAATAAAAAACTACATTTTAAAAGGTTAATTTAACTTATTTGACTTTCTTGAGTTAGTTTGTTAAAATCTTCTTTGGCAAAAACTTAAAGAAAGGAAGGTGAAACTATGGGGGTATCACCTAACGAGATTGGAATTGACTGGGAAGGATTGTATTCTGAAAGAGCAAGGGGAATGAGGGCCTCGGAAATAAGAGAGTTACTGAAAGTAGCAAAGCAAGAAGGTGTAATTTCATTGGCAGGTGGTTTTCCTGATCCAACCTTTTTCCCTTCAGAACACATCAGAGAAGTTACAGATTATGTGCTAAAAACTTATGGAAAAGAGGCTCTTCAGTATGGAGTAACCGAGGGCTTAAAACAACTAAGAGAGCTCCTGGTAGAAAGAATGAGAAAAGAAGGAGCAGATGTTTCTTTAGACAACCTTATAATAACTACAGCTTCCCAGCAGGGATTGGATCTTGTGGCTAAAGTGTTTATAAATCCAGGAGATACTGTACTCGTGGAATCCCCTTCATACCTTGGTGCTCTTCAGGCTTTTAATGCCTTCCAGGCAAAATTTGTGGATATAAGAATAAACAAAGATGGAATAGACGTGAATATTTTAGAAGATGAAATAAAGAGGTTAAGGAGAGAGGGAATAAAACCAAAATTTGTATATATTGTGCCAAACTTCCATAACCCAACAGGGGTAACCCTCTCTGAGGAGAGAAGAAAAGACATAATAGAAATATCTGAAAGATACCAGATCCCAATTATAGAGGATGACCCATATGGTGAAGTAAGATTTGAGGGAAAAAAACTTCCATCTCTAATAACTATGGATATATCACATGTTATAGCATTAAGAACATTCTCAAAGATTCTCTCTCCTGGCCTCAGACTTGGATGGATAGTTGGGGATCCGCAAGCAATAAGAAAAATTGTAATTGCAAAACAGGCAGCAGACCTGTGTTCTCCCTCTATAACTCAGTTTATAGTGTATGAATTCTTGAAAAGAGGATATCTTGAACCATATCTTGAAACTGTAAGAAGAGAGTATAAAAAGAAAAGAGACGTAATGCTTGAGAGTATGAAAAAGTATTTCCCTGAAGAAGTCAAGTGGACCAAACCTGAGGGTGGCTTGTTTGTGTGGGCATGTTGTCCAAAGAGTATAAACACTGAAGAACTCTTCTACGAAGCAATAGAGGAAAAGGTTGCATTTGTTGTAGGAGTCGCTTTCTATCCACATAGAAACATACACAATTGCCTGAGACTAAACTTCTCACTTCCCAGCGTGGAGCAAATAGAGGAAGGTATAAAACGATTAGGTAAACTTCTCAAAAAGAAAATTAAAACTTAATCTATACGAGTTGATTTATTAAATAATTCGGATTTAGGGTTTCGCCAGTAGAACTGGTTAGTAGTTCATCCCATCTTAAAGAACTACCAGGTTCAAATATTTTTTCTATAAGGAATCTACCAACTTCTGACTTAAATGGTAAAGAGGAGATATTTGTTTTTACAAATTCATCCATCTGAGAAGCCATCATCTCTCCAAGTAGGTAGTTTTGATAATAGACTGGATTTGTTCCAAAGTGAATTTTTGAAGCCCAATCAAATCTATTTTTTCTGTCTTCTGGAATATTTAAAAATTGATTTTCAGCTACAACATCATACCAGAGATTGTTAATGTTCTTTTCCATCTCGTAGAGTTTCCTTTCAAAGAAAACAAAAGTTATTATCCATCTTGCTGAAATCATAAGTTGTAACTTTAAAAGTTTATCTATTAAATCTTTATAATCCTTCAATTCTTCCTCAACTCCAACGATTTCTTTATACCAGACCCACTTTCTTGCAAATCTACCAAAGAACATAGCAACTGCTTCAGTGGTAAATATATGGGAGGGTTCTCTAAGTAAAAACGGTAAATCCATATTAAGGTATTTATCATAGACCGCATGACCCATCTCATGAAGCATGGTTTCAGCCCATCTCTCATTGGGTCTTATGTTTGCAAGAATTCTTACATCTCCACTTCTGTCTATGTGTATGCAAAAAGCATGCTGATTTTTTCCTTCTCTTTCATAGAGATCACTTCTTTTTAATATGTCGCTAACATCCATTCCTATAGAGTTATATGTTCTCTCCACAAGCTTTTCAATATTTAAATTTTTAAACACCTCATCAAAGGGAACATCGTATATATGAGGAGCTTCCTGAAAGAAGGGATCAGAGTAATGCCATGGCATAAGGTTCTCGCTTGAAACACCAAACTGCTCTGAGAGTCTGGTATCTACTTCTTCCTTCATTATCCTGAATGTTTCATCTGTCTTATTTTTGAACTCCTTAAAGATGCCGTGAATCCTGTCAACATCCAGTTCTTGAAGTTCAAACATCATCTCGTAATAATTACTATATCCAAATCCTCTTGCAATTTTATTTCTTATTTTTACTAATTCAAGGATCTTTGGACCAACCACTTCTCCTATCTCTTTACTGGCCTCCCAGGCTTTTTTTCTCAAAGATGAGTCTGTTTCCTTTCTGAGAATCTCTTCGATTTCATTATTTGTCACTTTCTTTCCATCTATTTTTCCTCTGAAACTTGTAAAAATACTTTCTATCTCTGCCTCTTTCTCTGAAACGATTTTTAATGTCTCCTTATCTATCTGGTTTGGAAGCATTGCGTTTCTTAAAAGGAGAAGCTCCCTCTTTTCAAGAGGAGAAAGAGAGTCATCCTGTAAAAACTTGTTAACCAGTTCAAATTTACTCTTGTCTGAGAGGTACTCTCTTAATTTTATATCTGCCTCTATAAATTTTTTCTCCCAGTCTTTCTTTCCTGTGGTTGTAAGATTCCAGTAGGTAACCGCAACCTCCTTTTCCAGTACCGCCAATTCATCATTAACCATTGTCAAGAACTCTTTATGATTCATTGCTTTTCCTCCTTCCTTTATCTAAAGTGAAATTATATCACCTTAAGAATTAGATAAAAAACACCTCCAAATAGCACAATGTAGAGCGGATTTAATTTCCTGTATATAAAATAAATAATTAAGAGGGAAACAAAAACAATCATAGATAAATAGTCAATTATTGCTGAACTTGTAAAGATAAGGTATGTGGTGTATGTAACAAGTACTATTACACCCACTCTTAAACTCCTGTAGAGTTTATCCAAGCTGTGTTTTTTCTCTATAAAAAGTAGAAATGTATAGACAATTATAGAGAGAAGTATACCAGGTAGAATCACTCCTATGGTTGAAGATAGAGCACCCCAGAAACCAGCTAGCTTAAATCCAGTGTAAGTAGCTACATTGACAGCTATGGGTCCGGGGGTTAGCTGAGCTACTGAAATCATGTTCAGAAAATCAGGCATTGAAAGAACTCCATGAACCCTTACAATCTCGTCTCTGATGATGGAGAGAACACCCCAACCTCCCCCATAGGCAAAGAAACCAATTTTAAGAAAGATAAGAAAGAGTTTTATTATCATTTTTCACCCCGTATAATAAGAAAGTATAGGGCAGAGATAAGAATAAAGGTATATATAGTATGAAGTTTTAAAAAAATTATAAGAAGCATTCCTGTAAGAATTAAGACAAAATTCCTTATTCTCCACTTTTTTGTAATTCTGTATATAAAATCGATTAGTATAACAGATATTCCTATTCTCACACCTACAAGAAAGTACCTCACATATGGAACTTCAATATAGTGCCACAGGAATGTAGCTACGAGTAGGATAGTGATGAATGGAGGGAGAAAAACTGAAAATACAAGAAATATACCAAGGGGAATACCACCTATTTCACTCCCGACAAAGAAAGCAGTATTTATAGCAATGGGGCCTGGTACCGATTGAGCTTTCACAAGACACTTGAGGAATCTTTTTTTATCTATTATATCCTTTCCGACTATTTCCCTCTCAATAAGAGGTATCATCGCATACCCCCCTCCTATTGTAAGACCACTTATTTTAAAGAAGGAAAAAAAGAGACTTATATATTTCACTCTTCAATATAAATCTTCTCCACAAATGGAGAAGTCATTGCAAAAAGGACCCCTGCATAGTTAAGATTGAAGGAAACTATATCACCAACTTTAATATGGGGATACTTTTCCACATCAATAACCATATGATCGCTGGAGGCACCGATAATTTCAAACTTATCTGATGGAATAATGCCGGAAAGACTAACATCCTGTCTTCCCAATGCCAGAATTGCTCTTCTTCTAATTCCCTTATCCTCAAACTCTGGCACCTCTCCAAAAGCATCTACAGTCTTTTTTCCCCAGGGAAGAGATGGTTTCCTCTTAACCTCTATAACCTCTGCCTCCAGGGTAAATGTATCCTGTCTCAAACCAGGTAGTGGCTTCCTATCTATTGCCTCCACTCCAAGAAATATACCTTCTCCAACCCTTATTTGATTTATAAATCTTGGAAGTCTCCCTCTCCATATCATAGGAAGAAGATTTGAACCTCCACCAGATATAACCTTTACCCCAATCCCATAATCCTCAATAAGATTTTTTAATTCAAGTAGAACCTTAAGATTTTCTTCAGTGGGAATAACGCCTGATAGACATGTAAGATTTGTTCCTATTCCAAGAAATTCAATGGATGGAAGTTCTCTAAGCTTCTTTACAAATGGAAGAACATCCTCAGGCATAATACCTTCTCTCAACTCGCCAAGTTCTACCATAACTATAACTTTATGAATTCTTCCTTTTCTTGAAGACACCTTTGATAAATGCTTTACAACTTCTATCTCAGTATTTAAAGAAATATCTGAAAATTCAATCACCTCTTCTATCTCTGACAACATGGGAGAGCGAAGTAACATCTTTTCCACATCGATACTGGAAAAATTCTTTATGTTCTTTACCCTTGAATCTCCGATCACTCTTGCCCCTAAAGACTTCAGTACCCTTACTATATTCTCATCGCCAAGAACAACTTTTACCACAGGAACTACATCAACACCAAGCGCCTCACATCTACTCTTTATGGTTAAGTAATTCTCTCCTATAGCTTTAAGATTTATTTTTAGTCTTGGAAACATCGTAATTTTATTATATCCCATAAATGGTAAAATTATCCTATGAAAAAACTTATAATATTTTTAGCCATCTCCACACTGATACTCACCATTGGAGTAAAGAGAGAAGAAAAGATACCTGAACCATATCTTTCATCTATAAATTTTTTAAGAGAGATGGACGTGGTATCTGGCTATCCAGATGGAACTTACAGGATAGACTGGGCAGTAACTCAGGGAGAATTTATAACCCTTCTTGTGAGGGGATACAATGTAACTCAAAGTTATGTAGAGGGAGAAGAAGAAACTTTTGTTTTTAAATTAAAAAAGTTTATTAATGTGGTACTCTCAATTTTTAAAAAGAAGGAAAGATTTATAGATTTAAAGGATCATTGGGTACATCCATACATAATTGAACTTTCCAGACTGGAAACTTTATCGGAGGAAGAGATAAAGCCAGATACCCCAATTTCAATAGAAGAAGCTCTTCTTCTTGAGATTAAGCTCTTTCCTTTTAAAGATGAAATTAAGAATATTACATTTCTAAACGCCAGAGAAAACAAAGAGAAAATACTTTCGTGCTCCGTTTCTCATAATCTTTTCCCAGATGGTATTAGGTTTGGAAATAAGCTCTCAAGAGGAGATGCTTTCCTCCTTATTGAAAGATTCATAAAGAAACGCCAATTTCAAAAAGGGAAATAGTGGTAATTGGTGGGAAAATGTGGTAAAATTGAATAAATGTTTATGGGAACCTATTTGTACAAAATGGATAGTAAGGGAAGAGTGATGATTCCTCCTACATATAGGGAGGATTTGGGGACTAAATTTGTAATCACCAAAGGGTTTGAAAAGTGCCTTTTTGGATACCCTGCAAAGGAGTGGGAGAATCTTTCAAAAAAACTTGCTAAAATACATCTAAGCACCAAAGAAGCAAGATTCTTCCTCAGAGTTTGGTTTTCATCGGCAACTTTTGTAGAAATTGATAATCAGGGAAGAGTCCTTATCCCTTTAGAATTCAGAAAGTTTGCTTCTTTAAAGAGAGATGTAGTATTTATTGGTGTTCTTAACCGAATTGAAATATGGGATAAATATGCATGGGATAAGTACCTGGAAACAAAAGAACTTTCTTATGAAAACTCTATAAGTAAACTCGTGGAGAATCTATGAAAATGCCTATTCATAAACCTGTGTTAGTTAAAGAGATACTCTCCTATATAGATTTTGAGAAAAAAAGGACATTCCTTGACCTTACAACAGGAGAAGGTGGACATAGCTATGAGATAATGAAAAGAATGAGAGAGGATTCCTTACTTATAGGATTGGATATAGATCCAGATGTTTTAAAGGTTACCGAAGAAAGACTTAAAACTGGTAACAAAAGAGTTATTTTAATAAACGATAACTACAAAAATTTTCCTTTAGTGCTAAAAAGGCTTGGTATAGAAAAAGTGGATTTTATGCTTCTGGATTTAGGTTTCTCCTCATTTCACTTGAGGAAAGGAAGGGGTTTTTCCTTTGATGATGATACAAGCATCGACATGAGATATCGAAAAAACTTAAGAAGCGGAGAATATGTGATAAACTCTTTTGGGGAGAGGGAGCTTACATATATCTTTAAAACTTTTGGGGAGATAAGAGAAGCCAAGAGGATAGCAAGAAAAATTATTCAGGAAAGAGAGAAAGCTCCAATAACCACAGGAAAGAGACTTAAAGAAATTATAGAATCCCTGTATCCAGCCCACATGAGGAAAGGGAGCATACACCCTGCAACAAAGGTATTCCAGGCATTAAGAATCTATGTAAACAAAGAGCTGGAAAATCTAAAAACCTTTCTTTCATCTTTTCAGAGCTACTTAAATAAAAACGGAATTGTTGAAATAATTTCGTATCATTCCCTTGAAGATAGGATGGTAAAGAAAAAATTTTTAGAACTGGAAAGAGAAGGAACGGTTGAAGTTCTTACAAAAAGACCTATAACACCACAAAAAGAGGAAATTGAGGATAATATAAGGAGTCGCAGTGCAAAACTCAGAGTGGCTAAAAAGGTTTAGTATATTTATTATTGCAATAGTTTTACTGGTATTTTTCTATGGACTACTCAACCTCCAGATTATGAATCTGGGGAATAAAAAGAATATATTAAAAAGAGAACTTGATTCTTTGATAGAAGAGAGGATGAATCTTGAATTTAAATTGGAGGAAGCAACCAACCCTAACATATTGATAGAGAGAGCAATAGAAAAATTAAATCTAAAAGATGCGGAGGTTATATTTATAGATGGTGGAAGTGGAGAAGAAACAGAAAACAGTGGAAAATAAAATTGTAAAAACTTTACTTATCTTTCTGATTCTTTCAATAGCCTTTAGTGTAAGACTACTATACCTTGATGTTATAAAGGGAGAGGAATTTAAAAGAAAAGCAGAAGCTCAGTGGCAATCAGCGGGAAGGCGTGTTCCAGGAAAGAGAGGGACGATTTATGATAGAAATGGAAGAATCCTTGCCATCTCCATAAAAAGATACAGAGTGGTTACCAATCCATCGCAAATTGATGATAAGGAGAGATGGTTAGAGAAGGTTTCAGACCAATTGGATATTGATAGGGAAACACTAAAGAATAAAATTAATACAAACTCAAGTTATCTTGTTTTAAAAACTGGAATAGATAAGACAGAGAAAGAAAGGATAGAGAAGCTAAACATTGAGTATATATACTTTGAGCCCTATTATGAACGCTTCTACCCGATGCATAACCTGGCATCCTATATAATCGGAGAAATGGGAATTGATAGGGGACTTGAAGGACTGGAGTACAAATTTGATAGTATTTTAAGGGGAGAGTATGGAACAATAGGATTTCTGAAGGATGCTGTTGGAAGAGAGATACCTGGAACTGAATTCTACATAAAGAAACCACAAAACGGAGCAGATATATACTTAACCATAGATATAAACATCCAGGCAATCATGGAATTTGAAATGAAGAAAACCATTGAAAAATATAAACCTAAAAGGGTTATTACAATACTGGAGGATATCAAGACAGGGGAAATAATAGGTATGGCAACATTGCCCAATTTTGACCCAAACGACTTTTCTCAATTCTCAAAGGCAAAATTTCCAGATCCTGCCTATGGATGGAATTACGAACCAGGATCTTCCTTTAAACCTTTAATAACCTCTGCTGCTCTTGAAGAGGGTGTTTTAAGTGAGGAAGATAAATTTGAATGCAAAGGATACATATACAAAGGTGGGAAGAGATTTACATGCATAGTGCCTCACGGCACACAAACCATTAAAGACCTACTTAGAAATTCATGCAATGTTGGTTTTATTCAGGTAGGATCACTACTTGGTGATAGACTCTATCATTATTTAAAGCTATTTGGAGTGGGAGAAGAGATGAATCTGGACTTTCCGTATGAGGGAAAGGGAGATATTCTCCCACCAGAACAGTGGAGCGATACAACTCTTCCAACCATGTCTTTCGGTGTGGGAATAACTGTGACTCCTCTTCAGCAAACAAGTTTTTATCAGGCAATAGGTAACAAAGGCAACAGATTGAAGCCGCAAATAATAAAAAAGATAGTAAAAGATGGCAAGATCGTTAAAGAGGCGAAACCCTCCCTTATTAAAAAGGTAATATCTGAAACTACAGCTAATAAAGTTTTATCTTATCTTAAGTATGTGGTTGGAAGAAATGGGGTAGGAGGAGCGGTAATAACAGGTTATTCCATTGGTGGTAAAACTGGAACAGCAGGAGTGATAGAGAATGGTAAATATGTAGAGGGAAAGACAGTTCTCTGGTTTGTTGGAATAATAACTACCAAAAATCCAAGGTATGTTCTAACAGTGCTGGTTGATGAACCAGAGGATAGTTCCCTATACGCTTCTCAGGTAGCTGCCCCTCTATTTAAAAGGATTGCGGAGAGAGTAATCAGATATTTTGAGATTGAGCCTGATGAAGAAGTTAAATGATCTTTTAAGGGGAGTTCAAATTAAAAAATTTTATGGAAGCCTGGATAGAGAGGTTGACTCCCTTATTATTGATTCAAGAGAAGCAGGTAAAGGGAGTGTATTTTTTGCCATTAAAGGCAGCCGTTTTGATAGTCATAATTTTATATTAGATGCTCATAAACAGGGGTGCCGTGTATTCATAGTAGAAAGAGAGATTTCAGGCTTCAAAGATTCCACCCTAATAATCACCGATAACTCAAGGAAAGCATTTTCAATTATGTCATCCAATTTCTATAATAATCCCTCAGATAAACTTAATGTATATGGAATAACAGGAAGTACAGGAAAAACTACACTTATACATCTCTTGAGAGAACTACTTCCAGATTCAGCAAGTCTGGGTAGTGAGGGAAAATTTATTAAAAAAAACCTTATCAGTAAAGGCGAAGGACTGCTTACAACACCAGAATCTTTTGAGATTCAAAAGTTTCTTGATAGATGCTTAAGAGAAAAGGTAAAGGATGTCTTTTTAGAGGTAAGTTCCTTTGCATTAATGAATTACAGGGTTGAAGGGATAAGCTTTAAAGGGGGAATTTTCTTGAACCTACATCCAACGCACCATTTAATGATCCATAAAACCTGTCTCTTATACACATCTGACGCTGCCGACGAAGGCTTAGGTGTAGATCTCGGTGGTCGCCGTATCA
>CBFDTJ010000018.1:0-22914 GCA_965612865.1 uncultured bacterium | reverse complement strand
AGCAAAGAGCAGATTGTAATTTTAAAAAATAAAATAGAGAAATGGATTGGCTTGGTAGATGTCTTAATTGTAAATGAAAATGAAGCAAAGCTTTTATTTGGAAGGCATAGATCTGAGAAAAGTTTATTCAAAAAATTGAAAAGAGAAATTAGAGGATATTTGATTATCACAAAAGGCAAAAAAGGGTCGATTGTCTTTGATGGAAAAAATATTTTCCAAGCAGGAATTGTAAAGACAAAAGTTGAGGATAGAACCGGAGCAGGAGATGCATATGGGGCTGGCTTTGTAGCCGGTTTAATAAAAACCAATGATCCAATTTTTGCTATTCAATTAGCCACAGCCAATTCAGCGGCTTGTCTAAAACAGTGGGGAGCAAAAGAAGGACTTTTAAAAGAAAATATTACCATTAAGGCAAGAATCCTGTCAAGCAAGGAAGCAATAGGAGATCCTGAAAGGAGAGACTTCCCTCTCTTAAAGGGCAAAGAGTTCATGATGGAGGCAGATTTTAGAGGGTTTAAAGGTCAGGCTTATACAGATGAACCTGGAAATTTTCAGGGGTCACTTGAAGATGTGATAAATCTTTCTTTAAAATCAAACTATGAAAGAGCTGTATTTATTTCAACCATCAATGCTGTTTTAAGATACCTTAACCTTATAGATAGAACAAGACACTGTAAAAACGAAGAACCAGAATTATGCGCAGAGAAAATTGTATCCCATATAAAAGAGGAGTATGGAAATCCAAAAATACTTCAGATAGGTTTCCAGCCTGCTATGGTTGAGAGCTTAGGTAAGAATTTTAACTTGAGGGTAATAGATATGGATCCTGATAATGTAAACAAGGTAAAATATGGAGTTTTAGTGGAATCACCAGATAACACAGATGAAGCTATAAAGTGGGCTGATTTACTTCTTGTCACTGGAACAACTGCAACCAATGGCACCATAGATAAATTTATTTTACCTAAAACCATATTCTACGGAGTTACCATTGCTGGTCTTTCCTACCTTTTGAATTTAAAGAGAGTGTGTTTTGAGGCAAAATGAGTAGTTTATACTGCTTTAGAGGATTTTAAATGGAGTGGTTTAAAGAGTGGTTTGATGAAAATTATCTTGAACTTTTCTTAAAAACTCAAAGTGAAGAACTTACAAAAAAACAGGTGGATTTTATAATTGATGTTTTAGATTTAAGCAAAGGAGATAGAGTCCTTGATGTTGGGTGTGGAATAGGAAGACATCTTATTGAACTTGCAAAGAGAGGAATAAAAGGAATGGGAATTGATGTGATTGATAGATTCATAGAGATTGCACAGAGAAACAAAAAAGACCTGGACATAGAATTTTTAAAAATGGATGAAAGAAAGATGAATTTCTTAGAAGAATTCGATGGCGCTATTTCCATGTGGACAAGTTTTGGATACTTCTCAGATGAGGAAAACCTCTCTGTCCTGAGAAAGATCCAGAAAGCCTTAAAACCAGATGGAAGATTTTTACTTGACATTGAAAATGTATACTATCTTATAAAAAACCTCGTAAGGGAAAGATGGGAAAGAAAAGGAGATGTTTTTTTACTTGAAAGAAACAAATTTAGCATTATGAATGGAAGGATTAAGACTAAGAGAATAATCATAAAAGAGGGTAAAGTATTTGAATATGAGAGGATATATAGAATTTTTACAAAAAAAGAGATTGAGGAATATCTTTCCTTAAGTGGATTCAGAGTAATTAATGTCTTTGGAGATTATACCAAGGAACCACTTAAAGAAAGTTCAAAAAGACTCATAGTTTTAGCAGAGAAAACTTAAATGAAGTATAATGAGGTTATGTTATAATTTACAAAAACAAGAAGGAGAGGAATATGAGCTTCAAAAAGTTCGAGACCAAAGTTAATATACCAAAAAGAGAAGAGGAAATAATAGAATTCTGGAAAAAGAACAAAATCTTTGAAAAAAGTGTTGAGCAAAGAGATCCAGAGAATAGATTTGTATTTTACGAAGGTCCACCAACGGCGAATGGAAAACCTGGTGTTCATCATGGTTTATCAAGAGTCTTTAAGGACTCTGTCTGTAGATACAAAGCCATGCAGGGATACTATGTTGAAAGAAAAGGTGGCTGGGATACTCATGGACTTCCTGTAGAAATAGAGGTGGAAAAGCGTCTCGGACTCAAAAACAAAAGAGATATTGAGAAGTATGGAATAGAAAAATTTATAAAGCAGTGTAAAGAAAGCGTTTTTAAATATAAAAGAGAATGGGAAAGAATGACAGAGAGAATTGCCTTCTGGCTTGATATGGAAAACGCGTATGTAACCTATGAAAATTATTATATAGAGACTTTGTGGTGGATAATAAAAGAAATCTCAAAGAAAGGACTCCTCTACAAGGACTATAAAGTTGTTCCCTACTGCCCGAGATGTGGAACTCCCCTCTCCTCTCACGAGGTAGCTCAGGGATATAAAGATGTCCATGATCCAAGTGTCTTTGTTAAATTTAGAATACCGTCAATGGAAAATACATACTTTCTTGTCTGGACAACAACACCATGGACACTTCCATCAAACATGCTTCTTGCTGTCAACAGAGACTTTACATATGTAAAAGTCCTGTATAAAGACGAGTATCTTATACTTGCAAAGGGAAGGTTAAGCGAAGTCTTTAAGGATGAAGAATATGAAGTTGTTGAGGAGTTTAAAGGAGAGAAACTCATTGACATAGATTATGAACCCCTCTTTGATTTTGTGAAACTTGATGTAAGATTTCACTTTGTAGCACATGGAGATTTTGTAAGTCTTGAAGAAGGAACAGGTATCGTTCATGTAGCACCAGGATATGGTGCAGATGACCTTGAACTCGGGAAAAAGTACAATCTACCTGTAATTCAGCTTGTTGGAGAGGATGGGAAATTTAAAGAGGAGGCAGAGCTATTCAAAGGTTTATGGGCAAAGGATGCAGATAAATATATAGTAAAAGATTTAAAGGAAAGGGGGCTTCTCTTTAGAGAAGAGAGATATCTCCACTCCTATCCTCATTGCTGGAGATGCGATACTCCACTCCTATACTTTGCAAAATCCAGTTGGTTTATAAAAACAACTGCAGTTAAAGAGAATCTCATAAAAAACAATAATAAGGTAAACTGGTATCCTGAGCACATAAAAAAGGGAAGGTTTGGCAACTGGCTTGAGAGTCTCGTGGATTGGGCAATCTCCAGAGAAAGATACTGGGGTACCCCTCTCCCCGTATGGAAGTGTAAAGAGTGTGGTTACACCCATGTTATAGGAAGTGTTGAGGAATTAAAAAACATGGCAAAAAACTTCCCAGAAAATCTTGAACTTCATAGACCTTATGTGGACGAAGTGAAACTTGTTTGTCCAAAATGTGGTGGAGAAATGGAGAGAGAAAAAGAAGTTATAGATGTCTGGTTTGATTCAGGTGCTATGCCTTATGCACAATTTCATTACCCATTTGAAAATAAAGAAAAATTTGAAAAGAACTTTCCTGCGGACTATGTATGCGAAGCAATAGATCAGACAAGAGGCTGGTTCTTCACTCTTCATGTTCTTGCAACGCTTCTCTTTGACTCTCCTGCCTTTAAGAATGTCCTCTGCCTCGAGCTTGTCCTTGATGAAAAGGGCGAGAAGATGAGCAAACACAAAGGAAATATAGTTGATCCATGGGAAGTACTTAATAATGAAGGTGCTGACGCATTCAGATGGTATCTCTTCACCGTAACACCTCCATGGATGCCGAGAAGGTTCTCAAGAGAGATGGTGGAGGTAAGTTTAAGAAACTTTATAATACCTTTAAGAAGCAGTACCTCATTCTTTACCCTCTATGCAAATATAGATAAATTTAGTTTAAATGACTTTAATCCTCCCCCATTAAACGAAAGAAGTATTCTTGATAGATGGCTTATATCAAGATTAAACTCTCTCATCAAATTCTCCATAGAGAAACTTGAAGAGTACAATATCACAGAAGCTACAAGAAAAATGGAGAGATTTACCACCGAGCTCACCAACTGGTATATAAGATTAAACAGAAAGAGATTCTGGAAAGGGAAAATGGATAAAGACAAACTATCTGCCTACTTTACCCTGTATGAAGTTTTAAAGAAACTTTCAATACTTATAGCACCATTTGCTCCGTTTATTTCAGAGGAGATATATCAAGCCATTGTCTCCTCTGAAGATAAAGATACTAAAGAAAGTGTACATCTTGAAGATTATCCTGAACCTGATCTAGATTTAATAGATAAAGAGCTCGAGGAAAGAATGGATTTTGTAAAAAATATTGTAGAGCTTGGAAGATCTGCAAGAAAGAAATCAAAAGTAAAGGTCAGGCAACCTCTAAGAAAAATGATTGTCTTTTCAAAAGACAAGAAAGATATTGAAGACCTTAAAGATATAATACTTTTAGAACTCAACATAAAAGAAATTGAGTTTAAGGATGATGAACAAAATTACATAAGCTATCTTATCAAACCAAATTATAAACTTCTCGGGCAGAAACTTGGAAAATACCTGAAAAATCTCGAAAGTCTTTTGAAGGATAATCCAGATTCTCTCTTAAATGAATTAAATGAAAAAGGCTTCATTCAGCTAAAAACAGATGAAGGTGAAAAGAAAATTACAAAAGAGGAGTTGATAATAGAAAAGTCTCCAAAAGGAAATTACTCCATAGGATGGAATCAGGGATTGACAGTGTTATTGTCTCTTGAGATAGATGAAGAGCTTAAGAAAGAGGGGTGGTTAAGAGAGTTTCTCCACTTTATTCAGAATGCCAGAAAAAAAGCAGGACTTGAAGTTACAGACAGAATAATTCTTGGACTCAGCTTACCAGAAGAGAAAAGAAAAATAGTAGAGGAAAACGAAGCCTTTATTAAAACTGAAGTCCTTGCTGATGAGATAAAGTTTGAGGAATTAAAAGAAGCCTTTAAGGACAGGTTTGAGGAAGGAGAGATCTATATCAAAAAGAGTTAATATACAATACAACTTCTTCCTCTTTTTTCTGAAAATATAATTATGGATTTTAATTCTTCAGTATCCTTGGCCATAGACCATCTGTAGATAAATTTCTCATCTTTAACTATCGCGAGAAGCTCCGCTGTTGCACACATGGCAATCTCTTTATTCTCTTTGGAAGAAAGAACCATAATTATTCCAATGATATCTTTTTCCTTCAAAAACTTAAATCCTCTCCTGCATCTTATTCCTACAATCTCAAACACATCTTTATAGGGTATCTCAAGAAAGGAAAATAAAAATCCAGAAAATACCTCATTCTCTCTAAATACTCTATAAAGTTCCTTTCTTAGAGAGATAAAATCTAAATCTTTAATCTTTTTTCTAAGTTCTATAGCAACCCTTGTTAAAAATTCTTCCATGTCAGTTGAATAGGGAAGATCAAGAAAAATTCCATCATGTATAGCATCAAATATTTTATCATCGGGAAGATTATCCATTTCAACAACAATCTTTCTTAACTCTTTTTCAAGAGTTGGCGGACTTGTTTTTATTCCTGTGAGATCCTCAAGGACATGTATTATTGCTGATTTTCTTGTAGTTTTTCTTCTTGCGTAAAGGAGATACCAGACAATAGCAATAAAAAACAAGAAAAAGGTTATTAGTATTGGTATTGTTCCCATCTCAAAAATCAGGAATGCATAGAGAGGTAATGTTAGAATATACATCCATGGGAAAAGTGGAGCCTTGAATCTTGGTTTGTAACTTAAGAATTCTCCCTTCCTCATTACAATTAACGAAAGAATGACTAAGAAAAAGAGAATTATCTTCATCAAGGAGGCAGTTTTTGCAAGTTCCTCTGTGTTAAGCAGTAGGATTACAAGTATCATAAAACCACTGGTAAACAGTATAGATATATAGGGTAAACCTCTCTTTGAAAGTTTCTTAAAAATACCTGGCAAAAGTTCGTCTCTACTCATGGCAAGGGGAGACCTTGACGCTGCAAGTATTCCAGCGTTCGCTGTGGTAATAAATGCAAGCATGGCACCGACGGAGAGAAGTAAACTTCCGATTTTTCCCATAAAGACCGCTGCCCCATCTGAAAGAGGAGTCAGTGAAGAGAGTAATTTTTCTCCACCAATTACTCCCACAGTTACAAATACAGAAATTATATAAATAACGGATACGATAAAGAAGGACAAAAACATTCCCTTTGGAATAGTCTTCTCTGGCCTGTGTGTTTCTTCAGCCACACTGGCAACCTTTGTAAGCCCGCCATAGGAAATAAAAACAAGACCTGCAGTAGAAATTATCTTTCTAACATCTCCTCCTTTGGAAAAATCAAACCTTGAAAAGTCAACGAATTTAAAACCTTTAAAAATGTAAAGAAGTAGAATAGATATGAGACCCATTACAAGAATCGTCTGAATTCTTCCAGAGCTTTTTAAGGAAAAAAGGTTTAAGAGGGTGAAAATTATACAGAAAAAAATGGCAATAAGCTTTATTTGATATCCTGTAAGATCAGGAAATATGAATTTTGCAAAAATACCTATACCAATCAGAGCAAAGGCACTCTTTAAACTAAGTGAAAACCATGCTGAAATTCCAGCAATTACTCCAAAGAAAGATCCAAGTCCTCTCTCTACAAAATAGTAGGTTCCTCCTGCCTTTGGCATTGCTGTTACAAGTTCAGCCTTTGCAAAGATTGAAGGAATCATAAATATACTTGCAAGAAGATATGATATGAATACAAAGGAGCCAACTTTAGCATATGCAATAGCAGGAAGAACAAAGATTCCAGAACTTATCATGGCACCGGATGCTATGGAAAAGATGTCAACAGTTTTTAAACTTTTCTTAAGTCTTCCCATTTGATTAAATTATAACAGATATGGTATAAAAAATGTGAGAAGGAGGTCTCCATGGAAGAGGAAAGAAAATTTTTTACAACAAGTGGAATTGAGATAGAAAGAGTTTATCATCCAGATAAGGATTTCAACTATGATGAGAAACTTGGGGAACCAGGTGAGTATCCTTTCACAAGAGGAGTCTATCCTACCATGTACAGAGGAAGACTCTGGACAATGAGGCAGTATGCAGGATTTGGAACCGCAAAGGAAACTAATGAAAGATACAGATACCTACTCTCCCAGGGTCAAACTGGTTTATCTGTGGCCTTTGATTTACCCACACAGATAGGGTATGATTCTGACGACGAAATTGCACTTGGGGAAGTGGGAAAGGTAGGAGTAGCGATATCCACCATTGATGATATGGATGAATTATTCAGTGAAATCCCGCTTGATAAAGTGTCCACATCAATGACTATAAACTCCACTGCTTCCATACTTCTTGCCATGTATGTTGCTATTGCAGAAAGTAGAGGAATAGATAGAAAGCTTTTAAGAGGAACTGTACAGAATGATATATTAAAGGAATACATTGCAAGAGGTACATACATATTTCCACCAGAACCTTCTTTAAGACTTGTGGCTGACTTAATTGAGTGGTGTTCAAAAGAGATACCAAAATGGAACGGTATAAGCATCTCTGGCTATCACATAAGAGAAGCAGGAAGTAATGCGGTGCAGGAATTGGGCTTCACCCTTGCTGATGCAATAGAGTATGTGGAGCTTCTTCTTGATAGAGATCTCGATGTAGATTCCTTTGCCCCAAGATTATCCTTTTTCTTTGCAGCACATAATAATCTCCTGGAGGAAGTTGCAAAGTTTAGAGCGGCAAGAAGGATGTGGGCAAAAATCATGAAGGAAAGATTTAATGCGAAGAACCCAAAGTCAATGAGATTAAGATTTCACACTCAAACCGGTGGTTCCACATTAACAGCTGAGCAACCTCTAAACAATATCATAAGAGTTACCTTGCAGGCTCTTGCTGCAGTACTGGGCGGAACTCAATCTTTGCATACAAACTCTTACGATGAAGCCCTTGCACTTCCATCTGAGGAAGCTGTGAAGATTGCTTTAAGAACTCAGCAGATTATAGCTTACGAGAGTGGTGTTTCTGAAACTGTAGATCCACTTGGAGGAAGTTATGTTATAGAAGAGTTAACTGACGAAATAGAAAAGAGAAGTTTTGAGCTGATTAAGAGAATAGATGATGCTGGAGGTATGAAAGAAGCTATAATGAAAGGAATTCCTCAAAAGGAGATACTGGATTCAGCATATAAATATCAAGAAGAAGTTGAGAACGGAGAAAGAATAATTGTTGGAAAGAATAAATTTAAAACTGAGGAAGAGACAGAAGTTAAAATATTTAGAGTTGATCCAAGGGTACGAGAAGAGAGAGTGGAGAAGTTAAAAGAGTTTAGAAAAAATAGAGATTTCTCGTCCACCAAAGAAGCTTTAAAAAATCTTAGAGAAAAGGCAAAAACAGATGAAAATCTCATGCCCTATATTCTTGAAGCAGTTAAGAGAAAGGTAACCCTTGGAGAAATAATTAAGGAACTTAAGGAAGTATTTGGTGAGTTTGAGATACCACCGGTACTATAAAGGGAGGAATTACTAATGGGGAATGTTTTGTTTTTAATACCACCTCCAGAAAACTGGGAAGGTGTTCTTAAAGAGATTATGGAAGAAGAGAAATTTTTTGATGTAAATGTTTTACCATATGATAGAAAAGATGAGGTAATTCCACTTGCAGATGTGGTTGTTGGTGGAGTTATAGATGAAAAATTTCTAAGTAAAGCAAAGAGATTGAAATTTATTCAAGTTCCCTATGCAGGTGTTGATATGATAGATTTTAAAGGAATCAAAGAGAAAGAAATTATTGTTGCTAATGCCCATGAAAATGCCATAACTGTTGCAGAGCATGGATTTACTCTCCTTCTGTCTCTCATAAAGAAAATAGTTCCCTGGGATAAAGATTTAAGATATGGAATATGGCATGGCTGGATGAACAAAGAACCACTCCTGGAAGTCTACGGAAAGACACTGGGAATAATTGGTCTTGGAAGTATAGGAATTGAAATGGCAAAGAGAGCAAAATGCTTTGGAATGAAAGTTATTGCTACTAAAAGACATCCTGAAAAAAATCTTGATAAGATAAGTGCCTTTGTGGATGAAATTTACCCACCACGAGAGATGGATAAAATAATTAGAAAATCTCACTTTATATTTGTCTCTGTTCCTTTAACAGAAGAGACAAGAAACTTAATTGGTGAAAGGGAATTCTCTCTGATGGAAGGAAAGTATTTCATAAATGTTTCAAGAGGAGAGGTTGTAAATGAGGAAGCTCTATTTAAAGCTTTAGAAACAAAAAAGTTAAAAGGTGCGGCTATAGATACCTGGTATATATATCCAAAAACTGGAAATTTCTCATTCCCGTCTAACTACCCAATCCACAAATTTGATAATGCCCTCATGAGCCCACATACTGCTGGATACACTTATGAATCCATAGAAAGAAACTGGAAGTTTTCCTTTAAGAATATAGTAAGATTCTTAAAGGGAGAGGATATAGAAAACAGAATTGATCCTGATCTAATGTACTAACTCTTTAACCTCTTTTTTAATTCTTCAATTATTTTTACTGGTTTTGCTTCCACGCTATTTAAAAGTGAAAGATAGATGGAGGTAAAATCACCTAAAGGTATAAGGGAAAAGAGGTTTAAGAGCTTTCCTCTACCGGAAGATCTATATTCTTTAAATTTCCACCCCCTGCTTTTCAGAAATTCCTTACTTACATCAATCCTTTTACTCATCCTTTCAGAATCATACTGGTCTCTTAAGATTATAAAAATAAGTTCCTCTTTAAATAAGTTGGAATCCCACGAAACCGTTTCATTATGATTTAATTCAGGAAAATATTGATCATATGCTGGATTTTTTGAATTTTCATTTATCTCCTGTTTCCACCTTAAAGCGACAGGTTTAAGGGAAAAGGAAGAATAAACTACAGGAATTTTACCATACATTGTCTCTGCCAACCTTTTTGCTTCGTTATCTTTATTTTTAAAAGGCTCATACAAAGATGGGAGTAAGTCAAAAAATTCCTCTTCTCCAAAATCCTTTTCCACAAAATTTTTGAGAGTGTAGTAGATGGGATAGAATAGAAACGGAAGAGCCATTCTTGGGGGGTAACCAGAGGGTATCTTGAAAAATATATATTTATCCTTTGTAAACTCCTCTAATCTTCCATCAGATGAAATTGCAACAATACTTGCTCCTCTCTTAATACCATCTTCAAGAGAGGAAAGAACTTCTTCTGTATTGCCTGAATAGGAAACAAGTATAAGTAGGGTTTTATCATTTACAAACTCTGGTAGAGAGTAGTATTTACTTATAGTTATAGGTATTTTTATGCTATCCCTAAAGAGTGAAAGGATAAAATCGCCGGAGAATCCGGAACCTCCCATTCCAGAGATAACTATATTCCTTATGCTTGATATGCTCTTTAATTTAATTTCAGTTTGCTCAGATATTTTCTTTGCTTCTTTAAAATTCTTTGGAAATTCAAATAAAATTTCAAACATGGTTCCTCCTTATTTTTCCATTATATAATCTATAAGTCCCCTGGATTTCTCTTCTATTATCTTAAAAATAGCTCTATCCTTTGATTCAAAGTAAAATCTTATAACATTCTCTGTTCCAGATTTTCTTAAGAGCACCCATGAAACCCCATCTTCAAATTTTATAAGGAGTCCATCCTTTCTGTTAATCTCTTTAACTTTCAAACCAAACAATGAATCCCTATCAAAGCTCCTTATAAACTCAACTACTCCTTCTGCCTCTTCCTCTTTAAACCTTATATCAATTCTATGTGTGTAAAACTTGCCAAATTTTTTGTATATTTCTTCTATTAGTTCCTTTGGGGGCGATTTTTTATCCTCTACTATACCGAGAACAAGGAGATTGGCAAGTATCCCGTCTTTCTCAGGCAACCAACCATGTATAGAAAGACCTCCACTTTCCTCTCCACCTATAAATATCTTCTCATCTCTTATAAGCATACCTATATATTTAAAACCTACGGGAGTTTCATAAAGGGGAATATCAAAGTAAGATGCAATCTCATCTAAAAGTCTTGTAGTAGAAATAGTTCTTCCTATACCAAGATTTTTTTTCACACTCTTTTTCCACTGAGGAATAAGGAAATAAGATATTATAGAAATAACCTCATTAGGAGTTATAAAGGAGCCATCTGAAGATATCACTCCAAACCTGTCACTATCTCCGTCAAGGGCTAAACCGATAATTGCTCCTTCTTTTTTTACATGCTCTTTCAACTCTCTAAGTTCATGCTTATATGGAACCGGTTCAAGACCGCCAAAGAATGGATCAATAGAGTCATGTATCAGTTTTATATTTGTAAAATCTTTAAATAGTTCTTTTACATATCTTGTACCTGTACCAAATAGAAGATCAAATATTACAGGTTTTTTGAAATTAAAATCAAAGGGGAAAAGTTTTTTTATAGAAGATGTATATTCTTTTAAGGGATCGAAAACCTCTATAATTCCTGATTTAACATAATCATCAAATTCCCCCTTAGGTTTCATAGAAGAAGAATGAGGAATAAAACCCTCTATCATTTTCGTTACCTCTGGCTCCGCTGGTCCACCCCAGGGAGGTGAGTACTTTATTCCTGAATAATAGAAAGGGTTATGGGAAGCTGTTATATTCACGCCTCCGCCGGTACTTTTTTTTATTATTTCAAAACTTATAACTGGAGTGGGGGTGGGGTGCTCTGTAAAAAAAACCTTAATATTATCTTCGGCAAAAATGGTGGAAACAGTCATGGCAAATTCTTTTGATAGAAATCTTGTATCATAGCCTACAACAATTCCATTTTTGTGGTAACCCTTTTCCTTCATAAATTTTATTATGGCTCTTGTTACCTTTCTTACATTTGGAAAAGTAAAATCCTCGGCAATTATTCCTCTCCATCCAGATGTGCCAAATTTTATTTCTTTATCCATGATTCAATCCTTTCTTTGATTTCCTTCATTCTCTTTCTTTCTTTCTCTTCCTTAATAAAACTTGAGTATATGTGAATTACAGCCCTATCGCTATCTGGTAGCACAAACACAAACCCATCTTCTTCTCTAAACTTCACACCTTCAATTAATTCTGATAGATCAGATGTTTTCTCAGATAGATTTCTCATTACTCTTCCCTTAAGTTCCCATGGACATGGAATTTCTATGTGACTGGGATCTCTCTTCGGAGTCTCTTTCTTTAACTCACTTAACTCTCCCTCAAACTTGGATAGAAGCTCTATAAATTTCCCAACACTGTACATACCATCAAAGAATGGAAGGAAATTTGAGAATATGAACCCACCCATCAAATCTACTGCTATATCTGTTTTTGAAGCTTCTCTTATAATGTTTCGGGACAGCGTGGATGACCAGCGTATCCCTATATTCAGTGATTTTATGTACTGCTCAAGTTCAAAGGATGCATTTACAGGAAGAGTAACAGAAAACTCCTCTTTCTCCCCTTTTAATAACTTCAAAAATATAGCAACAAGTCTTGTATTTGACAGTATTTCTCCTGTAGCATCTATTCCAAAAATCTTTTCTCCACCAGCATCAAGAAGCACACCAAAGTGGGCATCAAGAGATTTTACCACTGATGAAACTTTGTTGAGTGCCTCTTTGAATTCTGATAATGACCTTACAGATCTCTTACCATCCATATATGCATTCAAAGAAACTATTTCAAGACCAAAATCACCTATTATTGCCGGGAAGAACAACACTGGTGTACCATAGGAATAATCAATTACAAATTTAAGACTTGAATTCTTAATGCTCTTTACATCTAAATTGTCAAGATAAAATTCCCTGTAAGATTCCACCACCCTTGGTGGAATATCCAAATGTCCCACATCTTCTACACTCGCTCTGTTAAATTCTTCTCTAAAAAATAATCTTTCAATAGATTTTTCCTGACCAGGTGAGATATCGTATCCTGATCTATCAAAGAACTTTATATTTATAAAGTTTGGATCAAAAGGAGACCTCTTAACATGAAGTCCACCACTTCCATTTAAACTCTTTATGGCAAATCTCACAAGAGGAACAGGAGATGCTCGAAGGTCCATAACATCAACCCCTGTAGCCATTAAACCAGCTATAAGAGCTCTTTTGATCATCCTTGATGATTCGTGGGCATCTCTTCCTGTATACACAACAGCACCCTTACCAAGAAATGTGCCATAGGCACACCCGAGTTTCGCAGCAAACTCAGGAGTTACCTCAACATTATTTACTCCGAGTATTCCATATGATCCAAAAAGGGACCTTGTCCATACCTTACCCCACACAAGACTGCTTGTTACCACAGCTCCATCTTCCACAATTTTATTGGGCCATATGGATATTGTTGGTCTTAACTTGGCCCCTTTTCCTATCTCACAATCATCTGATACGGTGTTATCCCCCTCAAGAATAGCACTTTCTCTTATCTTTACTCTTCTACATATTACAGAATTTATTATTTTACAGTTCCTTTCTATTGAAGTACTGTCCCATATAATAGAGTTTTCTATAAGAGTTCCATCTTCTATCTTTACATTATCTCCAATAAAAGAGTTTGTTATTTCTGCAACTCCCACATTAACATTCTTCCCGATAACAACTGCCCCGTGGAAATCTTTAATATCTTTTATATGAGAGTTTTCACCAACCCATACATCACTTCCAATCTTTCCCACTCTTCTTCCCTCAATTTCTATATCAACTCTCCCTCTCAAAATATCCATATGGGCTCTTTTGTATTCCCTTATGTTTCCTATATCTCTCCAATAACCATCTGAAATAAAACCAAAGAGAGGAAGTTTCTTTGAAAGAATTTGAGGAAACAGGTTTTTAGAGAAATCAAATTCCTTTCCTTCAGGAACAAACTCAAAAATATCCGGTTCGAGCACATATATACCGGTGTTTATGGTGTCAGAGAAAACTTCTCCCCATGACGGTTTCTCAAGGAATCTTTTAATCCTTCCCTTTGTATCGGTTATAACTATCCCGTATTGAAGTGGATTCTCAACTCTTGTAAGGGTAATTGTGGCAAGAGATTTATTGTCTTTATGAAAAGAAATAACCTCTGAAAGATTAAAATCTGTAAGAACATCGCCAGAGATAACAAGAAAAGTTTCTTTTAGTTTGTCCCTTGCCAGCCCTACAGCTCCTGCAGTACCTAAATCCTCTTCACTTGTAACATACTCAATTTTTACCCCAAACTCTTTTCCGTCTTTAAAGTAGTCCTTTATTAATTGTGGCTGATGATAAAGGATAACAATTATATCTTTAAGGTTGTGTCTCTTTAAAAGCTTTATTATATGAACCATCATTGGTTTGTTTGCAAGGGGAACCATGGGTTTTGGAATATTTACAGTTAAGGGCCTTAATCTTGTACCAAACCCCCCAGCCATTATCACAACTTTCATTTTATTCCTCCTTCAACCTCCTGTATAAGTTTAAATATTCCTTTGCAGATGAATCCCACGAATAGTCACAATTCATCCCTATCTCCTGAATTTTTTTATAAGAATTCCCTTCTCTAAATATCTTTACCCCTCTCTCCACTGATTTAATAAGATCAAAGGAATCATACTCATCAAAGCTTATACCATTTCCACAATTGGTTTTCTCATGATAGTCCTGAATTGTATCCTTAAGCCCTCCTGTTCTTCTGACTATGGGAACAGCTCCATATCTTAATGCAATCATCTGACCCAAACCACATGGCTCAAACTTTGAAGGCATAAGAAAGAAATCACTGGCAGCATATATTCTATGCGCAAGACCCTCATCAAACTTTATAAGTGGAATGAATTTACTCCTGTATTTTTCTCCCAAAGACATAAGCTTTTCTTCAAACTCCTTATCTCCTGTTCCAAGAAGAACAAAGTTAAGCGGAAGTTTCATAATATCATCAAAGCCCTCTATTAAAATATCTATCCCCTTCTGAGAAACAAGTCTCGAAATCAGAGAAAATAGGGGTAAAGATAAGGGAAAATTTAGATTTAGCTCTTCAAAGAGAAGCTTTTTATTTTCTAACTTCTTATCAATGTCATCCTTTCCATAATTTACTTTAATGAATTTATCCACCTCTGGATTCCAGTAGGAATAATCTATTCCGTTGATAATACCAAACAATTTTCTTCTTGCCTTCCTAAGTACACCCTCAAGTCCAAATCCATACTCCTTTGTTTGTATCTCCTTTGCATAGGAAGGAGAAACGGTTGTTACACAATCTGAGAAGAGTATCCCACCTTTTAAATAATTTACATTGCCGTAAAACTCCAGACCATCTATTGTAAAAAGTGACGGTGGAATAGAAATTTCCTTCAAAACATCTCTTGGGAAGATGCCCTGATAACCTATGTTGTGTATCGTAAGAACTACCTTCTCTTTACCATTTGGATAGAATAGCTCTTTATACACTGGAAGAATAGATGTTTGCCAATCATGAACATGAATTACATCAACATCTCCCCTTTTAACTATAAAATCAAGGCTTACCTTAGAAAAAAACGCAAACCTTATATAATTATCAGGATAATCCCCCTCTTTTGTGTTATATGGAGAATCCCTTAGGAAAAATTCATCATTTTCAATAAAATATACCTGAGCTTCCTTGTGTCTGTATATTGAAAAAGGGAAAGTTCTTTCACCTAATTTTACATCTCCCTTCTCTACAAGCTCAAGCTCCAGATTCTTATCCTTTATTGTTTTATAAAGTGGGAGAATAAGAATAGTATTAAATCCCAGCTTAGTTAAATAGACAGGTAAAGTTCCTGCTACATCACCAAGTCCACCTGTTTTTATGTAGGGTACAGCTTCAGGCACAACAAATGCTATTTTCATAATTCTATCTCCCGTAGATACATAGCTGCATCTTCTGGTTTTGTGGGATTTATATAAAAACCTGTACCCCATTCAAATCCTGCAACTTTTGTTAGCCTTGGCATTATCTCCATATGCCAATGATAGTAAGGTAGATTCAGTTCATCTACGGGAGAAGTGTGAATTATAAGATTATATGGTGGATCATTCAAGGCTAATGTAAGTCTCTGAAGAGTTCTCTTTAAAACACGAGAAAGGCTTGCAACCCCTGCTCTTGTAATCTCTGTATAATCACATGAATGTTTCTTTGGCAAAATCCATATTTCAAAGGGAAATCTTGGAGCAAATGGAACAAATGAGACGAATTCTCCATTCTCCTCAACAAGTCTTTCTCTTTCTCCCAGTTCCTGATTTAAAATGTCGCAAAACACACATCTATCTTTATAATCGTAGTAAAGCTTTGAACCATGAAGCTCTTCCTTCACCCTTACAGGAACAATGGGTAAGGCTATTATCTGGGAATGCGGATGTTCAAGAGACGCTCCTGCTTGAGATCCTTTGTTTTTGAATATAAGAATATACTTAAATCTCTTATCCCTTCTTAAATCAAGCATTCTGTCTCTCCACGCCCACAAAACTTCTTCTATTTGTTTTTCTGGCATTTTGTGCATTTCTTCAAAATGATTTGGAGTTTCAATAACAACTTCATGGGCACCAATTCCGTTCATCATATCATACATTCCCACCCCTCTTTTATTTAGCTCTCCCTCAATTCTAAGTGCGGGGTATTTATTGGGAACAACACGAATCCACCATCCCTCTTCATCCTTTTTTGTTCCAGGTTTCCTGTAAGCCATTATCTCTGGAGGAGTCATCTTCTCATTACCTGGCTCAAAGGGACACTTTGAAAGATCTACTTCCTTCTTCTCCTCTTCTACCTTATAGTCATGTGGCCTCAATGCCCTTTCAGTAGATATAATAACCCATCTTCCTATGACAGGATCCTTTCTCAGTTCTGGCATACTCTACCTCCTTAAGTCCTCTATCCTTAAATCTTTAAATATAAAATCTTCTGTTTCAATCTCATCTAAATTAACAATTTCCTTCTTTATCCCCTTTATAAGCTCAACAATCTTCATAAATTTTCTTCTGTGTTCCAAAAATCTCTCCTTCCCATATTCCTTCGCCTGAGAAGTGGTAACAAGGAATGGCCAATCTGAGCTCAATTCAAGCAGAAACTCTCTGAGAAGTAAAGAACCTTCCTTTCCTGAAAGTTTATGAAATAAAGACTTAAATTCATCCTCATCTTCATGTATCATATCCCACATCCATGAAGTCTCTGAATTATACCATGTGTAATGAAACCCTCCAAGTCCCCATGAACTCTCTCTAAATAATCCCTTGCTTTTTGCTCCAGTTTTTATAAAATCTGAAGGAGAGACTGAATCAATAGCTTCATCTTCACTTATAAGAGACAGGACCTCTTTTAACCACAGAGGACCTTCATACCACCAATGACCAAATAGTTCTGTATCATATGCTGACAGAACCATTCCCTCTATTCTGTTTTGTTTATAAAAAGAAAAGAGTTTCTCCTTTAAAAGAGAAACAAAGTGATGAGCATGAACTTTTATCTTTTCCCTTGCCTCATCAACGCTATACACTTTCTTCTCTCCAAGAGGAACATTTTTATCTGTTATCTTCCAGTACTGGAAACCTGAAATCTCAAACTTCTTATGGAATTCTCTATAGACCCCGTCCCCTGGATAACCAAAATCCCTTGACCACACCTGCTCGCTGGTTGATGGGTTTCTTAAAAAGACATATATATCGTCTTTTATCTCGTATGGAAGAAAGGTCTTTGATTCAAGGGGAAGTTTCAATTTCGGAAGCCTTCTTCCATACTCCATAACAACCTCTTCACTCTCAACAAGCGAATGTGCATCCAGTATAAAATATTTTATTCCATTCTCTTTAAGAATTTCTTCCACACCAGGTTTATACCCGCATTCAGGCAGCCAGAATCCAGAAGGAGATTTTCCTATCCAATTTCTATGAATTGTTACTCCGCTCTTTATCTCCACCTCTCGTGATAGATCGTTTTTTAAAAGTGGAAGATAGGCATGCGTTGCAGCAGATGTTATTATCTCCACAAAACCTGCCCTTTCAAGGGACACAAAACCTGAAACTATATCTTCATTTAGAGAAACAAAGAGATTTCTTATATCTTCAATCTCCTTCAGATAATACTCTGTGAGGCTTACATAGGTAGAATTACCCTTAAAATGAACAAGATCTTTCTTACCAAGTTCTTCCTTTTGATCAAGATACTCAAGAAATTTTTCCTTAAAGTAATAAGATTTTAATTGTTCAAGAAGAACCGGAGTTAACCCCACAACAATCTTAAATTTCTTTCCCTCCTCTACTAACTCATTTAGTACCTTAAGAAGGGGCAGATAGGTATCAAAAACTGTCTCAAAAAGCCACTCCTCTCCAAAAGGCCATCTTCCCTTCCCAAGGCAGAACGGAAGATGGGTGTGAAGAACAATGCTAAACTTTCCTTTCATTTTAATTCTCCTAATTTTATTTTTATTCTATTATATTCTTCCTTCAAGGGAAAGACCGAAAATAGAGTGATACCTTGATATATCTTTTCAATACCGGAGGGGGAATTAGAAACTGTGTATATTGGTTCAAATCTAAACAACGCTCCTTTGTTAAGTTCTATGGAAAGTCTATCCTTTTTAGATATTACAATAGAAGTTCCTCTCTCTACCATCTCAACATCTTCAATCGGAATACTTAAATTTAACTCCGTTACATAGAAATTACTAATTTTATTAATAGTAACTGTAGCTTCTATAAAATCTTCCTCAATCACAAACTCTTTAATCAATCCTTCTCCTCTAAAAAGAAGTCTGTTTTTTGAAACTTCGTAGTCATACATCTCAAGACAAGGTTTACCTTTACCTATTTCCTCAATAGAGTTTAGATGATGATCCAGAAAGTTTTCCTTTGTATATGAATCAAATTTAAGATACTTAAGTGCGTCTTTATCTTTTAACCTGAAAATCTCGTGTATTGTTTTGACTCCGTTACCATCAGAGGTTTCTTCTTTGGGTATATCCAGATGATAGCTCTCCTTATATCTTGTCATAACATCTGTTAGATTTCTTCCCAATAAAATATCATCCAGCTCTACCAACCTGCCACCCCTTCTGTGAAAAAACAGCATAAATCTTTCATTCCTGTATATAATTTCTTCGATGCCATCTTTATTGTAATCTTCAACATAGAATCCAGTTTTTCTTTTATTTTCTCTTTCAGCGGTAATTATTTCTTTGTAAATTGCATCTCTTAGATGTGGAAGGTATAGTCCGCCAAAAATTCCATGCCAATAGGCACAATTACAACCGCTTCTCAAATAATGAATATAGGCATTAGAATTCTTTGAAATCCCTTTTCTTAAAAAAAGCATCCTTTTATGCATCTTGTTTGATTCTTCATACTTTACCAGGAAATTTCTAAAAAATCCTCCACCAATAAGAATTCTATCGATTTCCTTTTCCTTTAAATTTCTAAATTCTTTTTGTTTATCAGGGGGGAGGGCCCATTCCTCCATTTCTTCATATGATGTAGGAGGTATATAAATACGCTTCCTCGGAGGGTGGAAGGAAATAACTTCCGAAAGAAACACCGTCTCAACAGCTTCTTCTCTACTTAATGCATCAAAAAATCTATGAAGCCAGCCATTATTATAAACATGCTCATATGTGCCAGGCCATAGACCAAATTTCTCTCCATCATCACCATAAACAAGGATTTCATCCTCATCATAAGAAGCCTTTAAAAAAGAAATCACTTCTTCCACTGTATGGTAGGGAATCATATACCTTAAAGTCTTTAGAATTGGGAATATATTCAAAGTATATCCCTCTTCTTCTGTTATATAATAATGAAGCAACTCCTCTCCCTTTATCCCGATTTTTCTAAACCCATTATCATCAATGAGGGTATAATTTAATCCTGCCTTCCTGATGCTTTTTGCAAGATGGGGTTCCCACACCCTTTCTGTAAGCCAGAGGCCCTTGGGATTATAGTTAAACTTATTCAAAAGATACTCGTTCATCATCTCTATTTCAAAGATTCTATCCTCCTCAGGAAGCAGGAACAAAAGAGGTTCGTAAAAACCTCCGCTTATGAGCTCAATTTGCCCTCTATTTACAAGTTCCTCTACCAAATCAAAGTATCTGTTGATTTTCTTTTTCTCCATAAATTCAAAAAGGCACCCTGATGTATGTAATCCAATTTTTATCTTTGGAAATTTAATTAGAGTTTCAAGAAACGGAATGTAAGCTTTTTGAATTGCATCTATAAAAACTTCGTCAAAATTTCCAATAGGTTGATGATTGTGAATAACTATAGCAAACTTTCTCATAACTATACCTCCCAGTTCTTACACTCGTAATAATCATCAGGTAGAGTAAACATCAGTCTTCCTCTCTGAGGAAGTCTTGCAAGCGCCTTGTCTTCTACATAGAATAAAACCATAAATGAAACCTTTTCACCTCTTACAAAACCCAGATCAAGGAAAGGTATTTTAACCTCAAGGACTTTATCAAGTTCCCAGACAACTGGAATCTCTGACTCAAGTTTCAGATTACCATCCTCTTTAGAGAAAACAATCTTTCTCTTTTTTCCGTGTTCTCCTCTCAAATTTATTTCAAGAGAAAAGTTTTTAAAAGAAAGACCTGTCTTAGAAAACTTCACAAGAAAGTAGATATTTTCCATATCAAAACCAAACTTTATTAACTCTATTATTGGCTCAGAAATAACCATCGCTCCATCAGATGTTTCACCTTTCCATAAACCTCCATTGACCCATTCAAAGAAATCTGTGTCCTTACCATCTATTAAAGGTTTTATTAACCACTTTGGCTCTATTTGAATAAGCATCTCTTCCCCCCTGAGAATAGAATTAAAGAGAAAATCAGGTGGTTTTTTACTGTTAATCTCATACACACTCATAAGGTGTCTTCTATAAAGATGGTCAAATTCAAAGTGAGTTGCTTTCTGATGTTCATTGCCATACCACCAATTCCAATCTGATCCTTCTGCCGCAAACATAGCCTTTTTGGCTTTTTTCTTCTCCTCCTGTGTAAATTCTTCAAAATCATCTCTAACATGTTTTAGATATTTCCACGAAATGTTATCTTCTTCCTCTCCTATCCATACTCTAAAATTCCCTTCTATCCACGAGCCGGTGGCAATGGTTTCCAGTTCTTCTGATTTCACCTTAGACACTGCCTCTAAAACTGTAGTCAATTCTATTCCTTCTTCTTTTTTTAAATTTCTATATATGTTTGATAGGAAATCAATCCCGGAACCCGGGTAAAATTCCCACGCATTTTCTCCATCAAGAATTATAAAAAGTGTTCCATCTTCACTTAAATTGTCTCTTATATACCTTACCCTTGACATGAAATCATTAACTGCTTCCTCTGTTTTCATACTGGAGTATGTAAAACCTATCAGATCAGAAAGTACATGGTCTCTAAAAATAACATTTACTTTTCCCAATCTATAGGGCTTATAAAGGTCTCTTCTTTTAGTTATCTTTTTGCTTTTGTATAGAATTATTTCATCAGTGGCAAACCATCTAAACCCTTGCTTTGTTATCAAGGGTACTATTTCACAAGAAACAGCTCCCTCAGAGGGCCAGAGTCCAGAGACTTCAGTCTCAAAAGTCCTTTCAATAAATTCCTTTCCTTCCTTGAGTTGAAGATTTAAATCTTCAGGTCTTGAAAAGGGCGGAGAGGGAAGTGGTGTGTTCTGGCATCTCTTTGCTATATCTGTGTTTATAATGAGAGGCATTATCGGGTGTGAATATGGACTTGTAGAAATCTCCACCTTTCCATTCCTATAAAGCTCCTTAAACATCGGTATAGACTCTTTTATTAAAGATTCCTGTTTTTTGAGTAAACTTAATTTTTCTTTCTCTGCAAATTTCTCTCCCTTATCTTTCAATCTTTTAAGTTCCTCATCCTCTCTCAAGGAAATCTCAGATATCCATGAGAGGTTAAATAGAACCTGTAAGTCGAGAAAATCTTGATCACTAAAGGATTTAATCGCTTCATAGTTCTTTTCTTTGTCAAAGGAGTAGCCTCTCTTAAAAAACAACTCACTATACCTTGGATTTTTCTTTATCACTTTATCTAAATTAACATTAAAGAAGTTTTTCAGTATAAAGATCTTCTCTTCTTCATTTAGAGAGGTTGGGGATTTTAAACTTAGATTTACAAATGGATCATCTGCATCTTTATTTATATAATCAACCATTTGCTCCACAAGACAGGGAGTAAAATTAAAAGTTACCCTCACATCTTCCCTGTCTACAAGTTTACCCATCATGTGATAATTCTTTATAAGATGCAACCTGACCCAGGGAAGCAAGTATGTATCTTTTGAAAAATCCTTATAAAAAGGCTGATGGAAGTGCCAGAGAAAGGAGATATAAAGTTTACTCACCCATTACCTCAACTCTTCTTCTTATATGAGATATTTCATTTCCTTCCTTATCCATAAGTTTAAAGATAAGTTCGTGTTCCCCTTCCTCTTCAAAAGTAACAGAAAACACCGGGTGTTCCTTTGGAAGAGTTGCTTTTTCTTCTCCATCCACAAATATTTTTACCATCTCCCCTGCTTCATTTTTAAACTTTATATTTACCACTACTCTTGTCCCAATCTTTACTTTTCCAGAAGGGAATATAAGAACATCAAAATCACATGAATAAGTATCATCATATTCAGTAGGTTCCTCTCCCTTTACAAACTTTCTCATCTCTATCCTATCCTTTGGCGTACACTCTGTCGCAAGAAGCCCTGAATCTATACATACAGGAAGCTCAACATACTCACTTCTATGGATTGGACATTCAATCTTTGGTTCAAAACCTCTTATAAAAATCTCTCTCTTAATCTCTGGACAGTATGGGGAAGGAAGAAGCCCGCTTTCAGGACACACATCGGCATAAACTATCCCCTCCGGTCTCTCCCAATCAGTAGGTTCCTTTATCTTTAAGAGTTCTTCAAATACACTCTTCCATACTCTTCCTGCAAATCTTGCACCCCAGTTCTTAAC